>MWEH01000001.1 GCA_002070965.1 Firmicutes bacterium ADurb.Bin080
GCTGAATTTGAACGTGAACTCATAAGGGAAAGAACTGTAAATGCACTTCAAAGATTAAAATCTCAAGGATACACATTTAAAGGTAGACCCAAAGGCAGCAAGGATTTAAAGAAGCGCAAAACTGATGGTTATTTTGAGCGTGAAGCCAGAAAGCGAGAGATGTCACAAACCAAATTAGTCCTGTCCACAAACAATTAGAGATAAAAAACAAGCATCCAGAACCAACGATTTTCCGTTATCATCCCCCCCTGTAAAAAACAAGCAAAATAAGGGTTCGTTTATTTTGGTCAGGCAGGAACTTAATATGTAGCTTTAATCCACATACCCCTGCTTATTAGTGTATTAAAATCGACCTGCAACTTTTCCGTTTCATTTTACGTATCATTGATTACAAGAGTGGTTACTTGTAAGAATTAAGTTTTAATGTTTCTGTGCGTGTTTGATTAAAAATTGTGGTTGGCTGGCTTAAAACACCAGCCTTTTTCTTTTAAAATAAATCAAAAAAAGTCCAGTTTCCTTGCAACATTTTCATGGGTTCTTTACGTACCATTCCCCACGACATTGAATTATTAACCAATTAAAATATCGAACCATGAAAACAGAAAATGAAAAATTCGGATTTAACTTAGAAAATCTAATGTTATCAGAAACTTGTAAATTCAGTTTTGAATTTCCTTCTCAAAGTGATTTAAGCCTGTTTATTGATTTGTGTAATAAAGGCAAATTATATGCGAGTTTTGGAACGAAGGATGCCCCTAATTTAATAACTGCGTATGAATATACTTTTGAAACAACTGCTATAGCAGGACAAACAATCTATATTATGTTAAATCTCTTCAGAGATAAAAAAAGATTTATGTGTTTTTCTTTGTACAAACAGGATATGGATAATATAATAAAGGAATTTGCAATTCAATATATTACTGCCTTTGCCAAAGCAGCATAATTGGATTCATATCAAAAGATAAAACTGGCTACTATGCCAGTTTTTTTTGCTCCAGAGTTCGCTTATGTTGGTATGGTGGTCAGTGTTTGTATATCAGCCAATGACCAGAACCACCAGTCACCTTCATATTCCATATTCCAGCTTAGATTATAGCACCTGCTGGTTTTAAGGTCTTCTACATTCAAATAAATAATTCCTTCGTAATCTTGGAAGTTAAGCAACCTGACGGCAGTGACATCTTCTCCAATGATTTTCTTCTCCACCTTCATGTATGGCATGCCCTTGGTTAAACGTTTGCCACTGGTCATGATGAAGTCCGTATTCAGAATAATAGTATCAGGTGAAAGATATTCAAGAATGTGATGTCCTGCAGCATTTATGTATGGTTCGTTATTCATCGTCAAGTTCCAATAGGTCAGCAGCATCATAATCACTGGCGATTTCATTATAGACCATATCCTTTATGTCATTCCATCGAATGGCATAATGCTCTGGATGTTCATTATTAACATCAATATTGACTTCAGCATTACAACCTGTGTCAGAATTAGCAAACAGCATCTGAAGAAAGCCAGCATTATAATCAACACCCTTGAGTTCGTACAATCCAAACCCCGTATTGTTTACCAACAAATATCGCTGACCAAATCCCATATCAAGCGAGGACTTATCACGATACAAGAAAATTGAAAGATGTTTGTACTTTCCAGCTTGCATTGCTTCAATCAGTTCAGGAAGGTCTGCTGGATACGTGTTATAAGTTGATTTTTCCATTGGAAGTCATTTTCTTATAAATACTTCCAAAATCCGTCTGGGGATGTCATTACAAATGGCAAATCAAGAACAATGGTATCTGCAGTAACGTATTCCAGTACATTCTTTCCAGCACCATTGGTATATGACCTTTGCTGGATGTTTAAAGCGTTATTGTCTGGTTCAGTTGCCATATTTGGTACAATATAAGAGTGTACAATACCACTTAAAGGGTATCCCCCCGTACCCATCCCCCCTATACCCCCACCCCCCATAGGGTCTGTGGGTGCTGCATATAAATACTTTTTAATTAAAAATCCAGACAGCAACAAAACACTTTCAAAATCCTGATTGTCACTAATTTTCCAAAATTGAAAGTTGCTCATAAATTTTCCAAAAATTGAAAATATTTTGAAAAAATAGGCTGGTAGCTGTGGTAATGGGAAGATGGTGCGGTCAGGAGATGTCAGGAAGCCAGAAGTTCAGACCACAGCCACGTATGACCAGTTAATGAAAACTTCGCTTGCGAAGATGCAGTTATCGTGTTAGGAAGCTAATGTGTTTTTGAGATGTGGCTTCCTGTAATGTATGAACGCTGAAGGAGCGTCATACTTTGAGGGTTTGAAAGCGATTTATTATATTTGTGAAAGCGAGTCGTTCTTTGCTATTTTGACGAGCAAAATTAGCCAATTCTTGCACCAATATTTTTGGCATTTGGTGTAAGTGATTGAATTATAATACGTAGAATGTGGTAAGGTATGAAGTTATACGCTCCACCCTAACTCCACATTACTCCAGTGTGGAGTTTTTTTTACTCCTACTGTAGCGCAGGTATATTCAACGTTTCCGCTACTTAATGTGACGCAAGCGTACGTATAATGAGCAAACGAATAATTGCACCTGCGCAACTCCCACGATTTCAACACTTACACAGGCGTTAATTTTATTCAGCCGCCACTCGAGATGTTAAAAAATGGGT
>MWEH01000002.1 GCA_002070965.1 Firmicutes bacterium ADurb.Bin080
CACATCGGTAACGGTGTATTCACCGTTGTCATAGCCCTGCTGAAGCTGCATGATTGTGTATTCCTCGAAACGGAACGAATTTGCTAATCCTGTTCCCTTTTTTTCTCCTCTGCTGCACGAGAAGACCGTAATTAATACTAACAGGAAAATTTTGGGTAGTAAATAATTCTTCATGTCCGATAGCTTGATAATTAAATGCATCACATAAAGCAAAGTAATAAAAAAATATAAAAGTGAATGTTTGTATAATTTCTCATCAAGCCAGGAGTAATTATTATTCGTTGTTTTTACTGGTAGTGTTCCAATTAGTGTGTCTGGGGTGGCCATAAGAAAAGGTCTTCAATCTTAGTTTTGCATTATGAAAAAAATGTTAAACCAAAAAAGAAGACCCATGAATTTTACAAAGGAACAGCTTTCTGAAGCATTTGTCAGGCATTTGGACCGTGAAAAAGGTTTGCAGGATTTGATGGAATTGATGATTGAGAGTATGATGATGGCCGAGCGCCGCGAGTTTCTCAGAGAAAGTGAAGGGAACAAGGGCAATGGTTTTCGCCTTGGTCGCAGTTACGGCCAGGGCAGAGTGCTTGAGTTCAGGATACCTCGCGACCGGTACGGCAACTTTCATCCTGCGATCCTGGCACTCCTGACAGATCAGGAAGAAGAGTGCGTGTTGCTGGCAAGCAGCCTTTATTGCAAGGGACTTACCCAGTCTCAGACAGGCGAAGCATTTGGAGAAGTAGGGCAAGCAGTACAGTAAGGCTGGCATCAGTCGTATGATTGAGTATCTGAGGGTAGATGTTCAGCAATGGCTCTCCCGGAGTCTGGAGGCTTATTACCCGATTATTTTTGTTGATGCCATTCATGTCAAGGTCCACCGCAGGCGCAGTGTCGAGAATGAGGCTTTCTATGTTGTTCCGGGCGTAAAGGAAGACAAGAGCAGGGCTGGTAAGCCTGGCAGACGTTTTGCGGCAAATGGAGAGAAGATTACCACAGTATCAAGAGACCGGGTAATGACCCCTTTTACAGGTATTATTTCATCTGTTTGAACTACCATCCCGGGGTTCAGAGTATGATCTATACGACTAACCGGATCGAGCGTCTTCAGAGAGACTTCAGGAGAGTTTTACGCATGCATGGAGCTATGCCCACAGAGGAGCCTGTTATCGTTTTCATGCCAAAAAATGCTATGAATAAAAAGGCCTGTTTCAGGGCATTACCCGGAATTGAAAGGGACAGGGTGTTATTCCCTGATGACTCAGGCAACTTTAAGATGTAAAACTTCGATGAAATAAGGGGCCAATACAGAGATTCTTTCAAAATGGCCGATCCATCTCATTATTATTGGTTTCAGGGCCTCCATCTGTTACTAATGTTGTGACAATGCTTTTGTCATTACGGGAGTATTAAAATACACCCGTTTTTTTACCCTATACCGCTTCCGCCTTTCATAGGATTTCTACTTTCAGATTACAAAAATTCGTTGTAGTACGTTCTATAATTCCTGCTAAAATGGATTAATTATAAAAACAACGGTATTCATAATGAAAAGCTCGGTAATTTCTGAAACCTCATTTGGACAGTGTCAGAGCAATTGGAAGGAATCATTATAACTATCTGATTAATATGCATCAAGCGACAACCAAAGCTATATCATGTTAATGAATATGAGCTGAATGAAAGTGTAAAAAGGGTTAATTAACTATGATTGGCGAAGACTGAAGTATTGATTTATTGAGTGTTATTAAATCTATGATATTAAACTCAATCCGTGCACAATGAAACGTATTTCTCTTTACTCTAAGCACCTGACCTCTATTGTCTTGATGACACTAGGGTTTAGCTTCCTGCTAGTCGGCCAGACTGAAGATTCCCGCCAAAGGATCATTCCGAAATCTCCTGAGGCTGCAACTTTCGATAAGTTCATAAATTTCCCTGCAGTAAGTGGAACCGGTATTCCACAAATTCAGATACCGTTATACACTTTACAATATAAAGGATACAGCTTCCCAATCTCACTCTCATATCATTCATCCGGAATAAAAGTCGATGATATCGCAACACCTGTTGGTCTCAATTGGGTGTTGAATGCAAATTATTCTATTTCTTGGAATATCTGTGGATTACCTGATGAATATGGCTGGTTCAGTTTTGATACTACAGCTGCCCAATCATATATATCTGATAATGTAAGGCCCTTCTATGAAGGAGTATATGATGCCGCTCCTTATGTCTTCAGTTACGTGTTACCAGGTCATTCAGGTAAATTCTTCTTTAAGGCAGATTCCGGCATCATTAAATCCAGTGCAGATCCGATAAGGATAGATGATGATTTTAATTTCTATTATAATAATCGTACTTGTCTGAACTTTACAATCTATGACGAGTATGGTAACAAATACTCGTTTTTGCCATTGGGAGGAACAGCCATTAATGTTTATGATAACAAAGGGGGTGTCAGTAGTTCATTAGATCACCTAAATGGTTCGGGATTAGTTGAATGGAAACTGGATAAAATAACACTGCCTTGTGGTTATGAGATATTTTTCACCTATGAACCATATAATTATGGAGTTTCTTGGGATGATAAAGCCACGAGCTATTATGTAATGTTAGAAGAACTCCTTCATTGTTCTGTACCCACTGAATTCTACGATGGATTTTCATCAATAGAAGCTGATTATCAAACTCACCTTCTAAAAAGAATAAAAATTTGTATTTGTTAACAAGTGATTCTAAGAGAAGAGAATACTTCTTAATTCAAACAGAAAACCAATACAATTCTATTCAATATCTCTAATCAAAAGAAAGTATCATGCAAAGAACACAAATCTTAATCATTGGATTACTCTTGTCCTCATGTGAATTATTTTCTCAGGACCAGCTTATCCAGGCAACTAATTTTAACCATATCCCACCTTCACCAGGTGTCGCAGATTTGGGTCAATATGGGAATACACCAGTAAATAATTCAACTGGAATTCCTGAAATCACGATACCAATCTACACTTTGGTTCAGGATGAATTGTCGCTTCCTATCTCATTAAGTTATAATGCTAATGGCATAAGGGTTACTGATGTCTCTTCCGAAGTAGGTCTTAAATGGACCCTTAATACAGGTGGTGTTGTATCAAGGGATGTCCGGGGTTTGGCTGATGACAAACCCAATGTTGGATGGTTTTATATGCCGGCCGCATATCGGCCTTCTTCCACTTGGATGTCAAATATTAATTGTTATCAGAATGAACTAAGGGTTCTGAGCGAGAATCTATATGATTTATTGCCTGATATCTTTAATTATAGTGTTGGCGAGTATAGTGGTTCATTTGTATTTAACAGTTCAAAAAACCTCTATAAGGACTTAAAGAATGAACTGAGAATTAACCCGTACTTCAATACAAACGGGTACCTGGATAGCATTATAATTATTGATAAATATGGAACCGGATTTGTATTTGGTGGTGGTGACAATTACAGGGAATCCTGTACAACATATTGTACTGAATCGCATGGTACTGTGAATAATCCGAGAACCACTTTAGGAGTAACCAGTTGGCGTTTAAAAAGAATAGTAACTCTTCGTGGTAACGAGATAAAATTCAAGTATTCGAACTACCAGGTCAACTACACCTTACCATCGGGGGAGGTCTTTCATTACAAAATGCCTTTACCTTCACCGATTAGTAAAGCCTACAGTAATTACAACACTTCATATACCAGAGATGTGAAATTGCTTGACACAATTGAAAGTCCAACAATGCTGATAATATTTAACTATACATCTGACCCATCCGCATTATCATGGCAAAAAAAGCTTAGTGAGATTAAAATAAAAAACAAGTTGTCAACTATCACCAAAAGTTATTTGCTGGAATATGAACTTTATTCCGGGTCTCCTAGGCTTAAGTTAAGACGTATAAAAGAAAAAGGAACTTCCGGAGGAATAAATGACAAAATAACCTCATTTAACTATGATACACGCTCATTGCCAAGTTATAACAGCAAAAGTGTTGATTACTTCGGATTCTTTAATAATGCATCTAATGCTCACTTTGTTCCAGTAGTATACAATGGTTCTATTATAGATACTACGTCATTCCGTGATGTAGTTTCTTCCGAGATTACAAGAGGGATCTTGACTTCTATTACTTATCCCACCGGAGGTGAAACAGTTTATTATTACGAGCCCAATCAAACTACAAATGCTACTGGTCAAACAATATTTGCTCCGGGTGTCAGAGTTCAAAAGGTTGAAGATGTTGAGACCGATGGCACAAAAAGCAATGTCCGAACTTTCGTCTACGCAGGGCTTGTGGGAAATATACAAATTAAAAGGAATTATGGTCAATACATAAAAATGATAACAGCTTGTGGTGAGGATGAAAGGTTATATTATTCCAATCCATTGCAAGACTATTTTCCGTATGAGGGGTATATGTACAAAAATGTAAAAGTGAATTATCACTTAAGTAATGGCGTTTTGTCACACTATTTTGTTGAAAACTACAGTGACTACTATATTAATAAAAAAGTATCATCCAGTCTTACAAGTCGAAGATATTATAAAGCGACTTTCAATCCCAGGTTAAATTCTATCGATTCACTTGTCAAATGTATTGAAAATACCTGGACGGGGGGATCTGGTATCCAGACAGGCATAAGCTCATACTATATTGGAGCAGGTTGTTTTTGGGGTAAGAATATCTTATGTAATCAATCTTATATTCTGATTGATACATATTATAATGAGCTGATTAATATTCCATTCCTTACACATGACAAGAAACTGCTATCAAATAGTGTTGCAAAGGACTATTCACCGGGTCTTGATACTACCAACTTTCTAAAGACAGAAAAAATCTTTACATATAACAGTGACTATCAACTAATTAGAACAAATATAAGGTTGAATAATAATAATATTTTTAGATCAGACATAAGATATGTAAAAAATGGTAATACTACTGAAGTCTTACTTAAAGCAAAGAATGCCATTGCATTACCAGTATCACAAACATTGTTTAAGTATACTGGAGTCTCATCATTAAATGTGTATGACAAGGTTAAATTTGAATATGATACAACAGGGAATGTTATTAAGGAATACATATACAATCGTGATGCTACAGATACTGTTGAACTTAATAGAGAGTTCGCATATTTACCAAAATCTGACAAGATCGGCCAAATAAAATCACGTGGTGATAATTACAAAACATTCCTATGGTCTTATAATAGTAATTTTATAGTTGCTGAAGTAGATGGTGCCTCTGAGGCAAAAATAGATAGTCTCAATTGGATTTCTCCAGATGGAGGAGACGTTGAATTATTCCGAACTTGCATAATTTCGAAAGATATAGAAATAAAGCTGGGTCAATTAAGAGGGCTCTTTCCTTCAAATGTGCTTGTGAAGACATTTTTATATCACCCATTATTCGGTATACAAACCGTAATAGATTACAATAATATACCTACTACTTTTACTTATGATGAATTCGGCCGTTTAAAGCTTATTAAAGATTTCGATTCGGCAATAAGAGCCAGATATTCTTATAATTACGGTATAAACTAAAAGGAAATGAGAAATAAATTTGCTTTCCAGACAATTATATTATTGGCCGCTAATTATATAATAGTAACAGGCCAGACGGCAACCAAGAACTATGTTGCTACAGAGAGTCCTAAAGTGAAAGTTACATCAGAATCTGCTTTGGATACACTTTCTTATCAGCGAAAAACAAAAACGATCAATTACTATAATGGATTTGGAAACCTGATTCAAACCAATGAATACAAAGCTACGCCTGATGGCACAAAGGATCTCATTACTCCAAAGACATATGATTCCTTTCAACGTCTTTCAAAAGAATACCTTCCGTATGCAGCAACTGCAAGCGGATCGTTCTCTTCAACTTCAACTTCTCCATCAAACTGGACAAATTATTACGGGACAACTGATGATGACTATGCTTTCACAGAAAATTCCTATGAAAAATCAAACTTAAACAGGTTAGAACAAAAGAGTAATCCTGGTTATACCTGGCGAACAGGTGGAGGGCATACAAAAAAGAACTCTTATCAGTTTAACGTAACCAATGACAATGTCAGAATCTGGATTATTGAGAATGATAATCTGACTAATCCTTCACCATTTTACTATCCGGAAAAATCTCTTTATAAAAATGTTGAAACCGATGAAAACGGCAATATTACTATACAATACACTGACTTCACCGGTAAAATCTTGCTAGTACGGAAGTACGTTAATACATCAAACTATGTCTCAACTTATTATGTTTACGATGACAGGGACTTACTGAGAATTATTATTACACCCAAAGCAAACGGTGAGGGTGGGGTAATCGGGTTAACAGAATTGACAGAATTATGCTTTCAGTACAAATATGATGAAAGGAAAAGACTTGTTGAAAAAAAAGTTCCCGGAGCAGGTTGGGAGTACTTGATTTATGATTACTGTGACAGACTAATCCTTAGACAAGATGCTAAGCTTAGGAATACCTCTTCCTATAAATACTTCTATACAAAGTATGATGTTCGTAACCGGCCTGTGGAAGAAGGTATATGTACCGAATCTCTTAATTATACCAGTCTGAGAAATTATGTTAAAACTTTAAGTTGTTATAATCCTACAAACAGTGACCCATTCCACCTGTACTTTTATGATGATTATAGTGTGACAGATACATGGGAAATGCCATATTCTCCCGTGTATGGGACAATTGTCCGCCTCACTAGTGCAAGAGGTCTGCTGACAGGAGAAAAAGTTAAAGTGCTGGGCACAACAACCTGGTTAAGATCAGTATTCTATTATGATAAGTATAATAGAATTATACAGACTAAGAAAGACTTGTATGATGGCTCTTCAGGGCTTGAAACTACCAGTAATAATTATGACTTCTCAGGTAACATAATTCAAACTCGTCAAGTCCAGACTTTTAATCATATCGAAACAGCGGTTGACAAGACTTACCAATATGACCATAAAGGGAGGCTATTAACAATTCAGAATCAAATAGCCAACGATACAAAAAATGGCAATGTCACACTTGTCCAGAATGGATATAACGAGCTGGGGCAACTTATAACAAAAAAACTGCATAAAATATCAGATGGAGTATATGCTCAGGAGCTAAACTATACATATAATGTTCGCAGTTGGCTTACAGCAATAAATGATCCCGATAATCAGGGCAACGACTTGTTTGCCATGAAATTGTTCTATGAGAATGATTCAGCTATAAGTCCACTTGTATCTTCTCCCCAATATAATGGAAATATATCCGGAATAAAATGGAAAAATGGAACCATGGCTGTAAAGGGATATGGATTTACTTATGATAGATTAAACCGAATGATAGGATCAGACTTCGGGGAAGGTGTTGATTATTTATCCCAGGCAGATCGTTTCAATGAAATATTAACATATGACCCTAATGGTAATATAATGACATTATCAAGATCAGGTTACTACGGATCCACATACTATAGTAATCTCGATATATTGAGTTATTCTTATTGTAATAATGGAAATAAGATTGAAAATATCACTGACAATGGCCAAGACTTATATGGATTTATAGATATTGACAATACATCTGATTACGATTATGATCCTAATGGCAATCTCAAAAAGGATCTTAACAAAGGAATTTGTGAGATATTATATAATGACTTAAATTTGCCGTTAGAAATAAAGAAAGATGCCACACATAAAGTCATCTACACTTATGATGCAACTGGCAAAAAAGTAAAGAAACAGGTGATAGATGGGGCAACAACAACTGACAGGTACTATTCTGGAATTTTTGAGTATACCTCAAATAAGATGTTAGACCTGATTCATACTGATGAGGGCGTTACTTACAAAATCCCGAACACGTCATCCTATGATTACGAGTACCATCTGAAGGACCATCTGGGGAATGTAAGACATGCATTTATGATAAGTAGTAGTGGTGGTGCTTTGAGCTCACAATATGCCGAATATTACCCTTTCGGAATGATCAGCAAATATTGGATATCAGGAAGCTCG
>MWEH01000003.1 GCA_002070965.1 Firmicutes bacterium ADurb.Bin080
AATGTGAAGTCCGTCAATAGTTATATAATCATACTCCGAAGTATAAATCAGAGTATTGAGTGATGCAACTTTAACTGTCTTATCGGCAGGGGATGATGTGCCAAAATATACATAGATTTTTTTGGCTGCATGATCATGAAACCATTCACCATATTTGGAAAGAGTTCTTAAATCATTCTGAATAAAATATCCATGACCCGGTACGGCATCCTGGACTGTCCCGAGTGACCTATAGGTCAGTTTTGTTCCGGTATGATCAGTTATTATACATCTGTCCAGAGACCAGTCATTTTTTCTGATTACTACTTCAGCCCCTGTCCAGTCAGTGGTTGCAGACAATTCATTATCAGTGATAGAGACATTGGTTGATGCGTTTTCAAAGATATTATAACCATTATCAGGCCATCTGCCCATTGCATATTGCACACCGTCAATAGTTACCATATTGGTCTGTGCTTCTGAATCTATTGCAGCAGAATATATTCCGTTGCCTTCTGATATCCAGGATGTTAACGTTGTGAACCCTGTAATTACCGGCTTTTCACCAGTACCATATGCTGATAGTGTAATGGGGGATCCGGAAACTCCGGACCTGGTAATATTTAATGTACCATAAAAGGTATCACCTCTTTTAAAAAGGATCCTGTCACCAGGTTTCAGAGAAGTGAATACTGAGTTTACCTTTGATATAGTAGCCCAGGCGGTAGCGTCAGAGGTCCCCTCGTTCAGATCATTGCCCCCGTTTTTTACATAATAATCGGTAGCTGTAATTAAAGTACTTATAGCCAGAAAAATAAGAGAAAAAGTGATCTTCATAAGAGCTTTCTCAGGTGACGAATGTGTATAATAATTTGACTAACGTACAAGTTTTACGACGAATGTAGCTTTTTGTTACATAAATGTGTATTCAAAAGCTGTATGCAATGTAAAAAGAAAAATCATATCCTAAGGCAAGATAAACGGGATTTTACTGTTCTATAGATAAAACTTTTTCTTATTTCTCAAATGAAATTTCTCAATTCAGAGCCAATACAGTTCATTATGAAGTTCATTACCAAGGGTCATGAACGTAGTGTGAGGGCGAAAAAGAACATTTTTGGTTCTCTTATAATTAAGGGCTTCAGTATCCTCATAAGTTTTCTGTTATTACCGATTACTTTAAGTTATGTAGATGCATCTGTATATGGTGTATGGCTTACCTTAAGTTCAATTGTAGGGTGGTTTGTATTTTTTGATGTTGGCCTAACCCATGGACTACGTAATAAACTGGCTGAAGCGATGGCAAGAGGAGAAGATGATCTGGGTCAGATATTTGTAAGTACCACATTTGCAATCCTCGGAATAATATTCATGGGTATTTGGGTAATTTTTCTTGTGGTCAATAGATTTTTAGATTGGTCAAGTATCCTGAATGTTTCAGCCAGCATGAGGTCAGAGGTTTCTACTTTGGCTGTAATAGTATTCACTTACTTTTGCTTGTCATTCGTTTTGAGAATTATCACTACTGTAATGATAGCAGATCAAAGGCCAGCCGGCTCAGAATTGATACATCTAATAGGTCAGATTATTTCCTTAGCAATAATCTTTACCTTGGTTAAAACAACTGAAGGCTCACTGGTTAAATTAGGTTTGGCATTGTGCATTAGTCCTTTAGTCGTAATAGTTTTTGCAAATCTGTTTCTTTTTAATGGTTTATATAAAAAATACAAGCCTTCCATTAAAGCAATAAAATTCTCATATGCCAGAGAATTATTCAGTCTAGGAGCCGTATTCTTTGTTATTCAGCTTGCAGTTATAATTCAGTTTGAAACAGCAAATATAATCATAGCCAGGAACTTTGGGACAGCAGAAGTAACATCATATAATATAGTTCATAAGTATTTTGGAATGCTTAATATGGTATTTGCTATTTTTCTCATGCCGTTTTGGTCTGCATCAACCGAAGCATATCAAAAGGCTGATTTTCAGTGGATACGTAATGGAATCAAAAGATATAACCAACTGAATGTTTTGTTAGTTTTTGTTGGATTAATTATGTTGGCCTTTTCCGGTTTTGTTTACCGTGTTTGGCTTGGTGAAGGTACTGTTGAAATACCTTTTATTCTTTCATTATTTGGGTTTCTGTTCTTCAATACTTCAATGTTTGGTGGTAAATATGTAAGTTTTCTGAATGGGATAAGTGCTTTAAGGATACAATTCATTGCCTGTTTGATCAGTCCATTTTTATTTATTGCATTGGTACTTTTACTTATAAAAGTATTCCATTTGGGGGTATATGCCCTTTATATTGCTGGAATAGCAGCGAATTTTAATACATTTATTTTGGCACCTATTCAAACAAATCAAGTTCTGAATAAAGGGAAAAGGGGAATTTGGATAAGGTAATAGATGCTCATATGTAAAAAACTTAAGCAACACTTGGCAGTTTAATCCAATTTATATGAATCTTAGAAAGATAGAGTGCAAAATCAAAGATAGATTATGGGATTTCGTAAAAAATTATTTGTATGCGTATAGGGTAAAAGACTCACCTCTATTGCTGAACATTAATTACGATACTGTCATTGATCAGAAAAAAGCTCTTGTTTGCTATATCCCACATTTCTATTTTCAAATACTTGATCTTAGGACAATTAAAAGGACAATACCTTTAGAGCTGTTTAAGATTATTAAAGTAATCTCTGAATTTGGCTACTGTATTGATATTGTATCGGTAAATGATCTTAAATCCCTGGACATTATTAAGACTAATTCTTATTCATTGATCTTTGGTTTTGGTGAAACTTTCTATAGGATGACTCAGCTTCAGCCATCTGCAGTGTCAGTTTTTTATGTGACAGAAAACCATCCCGAGTTTTCTTACAGGGAAGAAAAGAAGCGATTGGATTATTTTTATGAGCGGCATAGAATAAAAGCTTCGTTTGAAAGAAGTGGACGTTATTATAAACTAGAACATGTTGCGGTCAAATATGATCACATTATCGTTATGGGTGAAGAAGAGTACTTCTTAAAACAATACGAGAAACCGAACTCAATATTCCCGACGGGTTTATTGAACCCTGGTTTTATAGTTAAACCTAAGGATCATAATAGTGCTAGAAAACACTTTCTTTGGCTCGGATCTCCATCTGTAATACATAAAGGTCTTGATTTACTCATAGATACTTTTCGATATAGGGATGATATTACTCTCCACATCTGTGGCCTAAGTCCGAAAGCGAGAAAATTACTGGATATACCCATAAAGAGAAATATTATTGACTATGGTTTTATCAATATAAAATCAGAGGAATTCCTTCGAATTGTAAATACATGTTCTTTTTCAATTCTATTGTCCTGTTCGGAAGGCATGGCGACTTCAATAACAACAAGCATGTTGCATGGATTAATTCCTGTTGTTATGAGAGATGCTGGTTTCAATAAATTAGGGGAACATGCAATCTATCTGGATGAATTTAGTATTGAGTACGTTAACAAAATACTTTCTAATCTTTCTGCTTCTGACCCAGCAGCACTTGATGTTTTAATGCAGAAAGTACTATTATTTGCTTCGCAGAATTTTACTCCTGAAGCTTATGAAAAGAAACTGAAGTCAATTTTTCTGGAAATTTTATAATAGATTATTATGAGAAAGAGTCAACCACAATACCTATATTCATAATTGTATTTTGTATGTATTATTTAAATATTAATAAGATATTGAAATCAGGGTATTAATTTAAATGGTATACGTGCTCAAGAATGAAGATTATGTGAAGATCCCCAATAACATTGGGTTTTTCGAGTATTTTGTTATGTTAGTTCTAATACTCTATGTTGGGTTAGCGAATCAACTTGTCTTGTTTCATAGCTTTAAGGAGAAACCTATTGTTTTTTTTGTACCTATTCTTTTAAGTGGGATTCTCATCTTAAAGCATAGAATACAATTCAGCAGAAATTTCATTCTGCTTATTTTTTTCTACCTGTTTTATTTTGCAGCTATCACAATCAAGTACAAAGCTATTTATCCTTCGCTTCTGGTTCAATATCCTTCCGTTTTCTTAATAGCATATGTTCTGATAAAAACATTAAAATATGACCTGTTTAAAATCTATGAATATTTTCTTTATGTCTTTGCGATAATCGGACTAATCTTTTGGACTCTTCAAGTGGCATTAGGGGGAGATACTCTTTATGGATTGCTTGCAAATATACCCAATATTGAAAAATTTTCACATGTCACAGGCGGAGGCTATAATATCATCTTTTATTCTGTGCAGCCAGCTTTTGCCTCAGTGTTATATAGTCATTTGCCACCAAGGAATTGTGGATTTGCATGGGAGCCTGGTAGTTTTGCAGTATACCTTTGTTTAGCGCTATTTGTCAATCTTTTCATGCTGAAAGACGAAAAATATAGGGTTCGCCATCTTGTTGTGTTACTGCTTGCTCTTTTCACGACACAATCAACAACAGGTTTTTTTATAATAATCATCATTGGGGTTTATTATTACTTTAATTCTAGCTTAAAATCAATTTTTTTAACATTGCCATTAATGATTCTTGGGATTGGTCTTATCTTTTCTCTTCCATTCATGACTGAAAAGATTATGAGTTTGACCGTTAATGCTGAAAGCATTGATGCAATAGTTGAAGCAGGCTACGGTAGAGAAACTTCAATCACACCACAACGGTTTACATCATTTATGATTGCAATTAGAGATTTCTTGTACAATCCCGTGTTTGGTACCGCAGGTATATCAGGAGAATCCTGGACTGAAAAAATAGGCGTTAATATTTCGGCTATATCAGGTATCGGAAACCTATTAGGTCATTTTGGAATTGTGGGTTTTCTGTTTTTCATGATAGTAACAATCCGTAGCTCCATTCAACTATCAAGGCATTTTAGATATAAAGGCGTTCTCTTATTGTTTCTGATAATATTAAGTATTTCAATAAGCTATTATATTTTATTTATACCACTAATTGTATGCTTCTGGATATTCGCATTGTTTCACGAATAGCCTGGTATTGTTAAAGTTCCATAATTGCACTATTTAATATGTCCTCACAACCTTAATAATAAATAAAACACTAAATCAATGACGACTACTTTTCCGAAGATATTAATATTTAGTCAAACTTTTAATACAATATCCGGGGGTGGCATTACTCTGACAAATTTATTCGCTTCGTGGCCAAAAGATAAAATTGCTGTTGTTTCATATCCTTTTATGCTAAATCATATCACAACTGATATATGTAACACTTACTACCAGTTAGGATTTCAAGAATTAAAGTGGGCATTCCCTTTTTCACTGGTTAAGGAACGACAAGAGTCGGGACCGATTATCCAAACTAAAGAGGATTCTGAACTATATCATGTAAAAAGAAACACAATTCGAAGCAGAATATCCTCTAGATTGATAAACCCATTTCTGAATTGGTTGAATATAACACATATCATGTCAAATCTTAGTATTTCAACCAGGTTTAATGGATGGCTTTTAGAATATGAACCCGAATTGCTTTATTTCCAAATTTCAAACAGGGAAAGTATAAACTTTGCAAGTGCATTGGTTGATCATCTGGAGGTTCCTGCGGTGATTCATATGATGGATGACTGGCCATCCACTCTCTGCAGAAATGGAGTCAGTAAATTCTTGTGGGCAAAAAAAATAGATAGCGAGTTTAGACTTCTACTAAGTAAGCTATCCCTTCATTTAGCTATTTGTGATGAAATGTCATCAGAATACTACAAAAGGTATGGCTACAGATTCAGCTCATTTCATAATACTATAGATCTGAAGACTTGGACACCATTTACTAAGAATAATTTGACTTTGAGTACTGGCACAAAGGTTGTCCTTTTCTCCGGCAGGGTAGGGCCAGGTATAGAACAATCATTGTTCGACATAGCAGAAGCTATTGATTTACTGCGTTTAGAAGGAATTGACATCATTTTGCAAATCCAGTCACCTAGAGGGAACACTAACATATTGAATAAAATCAATCGATACTCATCTGTTAAAATTAATCCACCTATTGACTATGATAAATTGCCGGAACTTTATTCAAAAGCAGATGTTTTGATAATTGCAAATGATTTTCATCCTGATGGTATTAGATTCTTGAAATACTCTATGCCAACCAAAGCTCCTGAATATATGATTTCTGGCACACCGATCCTGATTTATGCATCTGCAGAAACAGCTTTGTATAAGTTTTTCCATCGTAATAATTGTGGTCATTGTGTGGCAAAACGCAATATAACTGAACTGGCGAATGCTTTCAGACTACTTCTCCATGATATCAATTACAGAAAAATACTTAGTAGAAATGCTGTAACATATGCAATTGAACATTTTGATTCAGATAAAGTAAGGCAAGATTTTCAGAGTCTGCTGTGCGACACTGTTAGATAGGTAATAAAGTATTGTTTTTCTGGAGTTCACGAGATTGAATAATAAAAATCAAGAATTGAAGGGGATTAGCTATAATATCCTTATGATTCTACGTTATTAATTTATGCAGAATAAAGTATCAAAGACAAAGGACCTTTCCATTGAAACGCTAAGGGGAATTGCGATAATTCTGATGGTCGCGGGTCATGTAATAGGAACGAATTCAGAGGAAGGGTTACGGGTTTGTAACGATTCGGGATGGAGATATTTCTACCGTTCTTTCGAGTATTTAAGGATGCCTTTGTTTACTGTGATTTCAGGATTTGTGTATTCTCTAAGACCAGTTAAATCTGGCAGTATATTTAAGTTTTTAAAAGGTAAAGCCAGAAGAATACTGCTTCCCATGATTACTGTCGGCACCTTGCACTTTATACTGCAACAGATTATTCCAGGTACAAATTCAAAAAGCGATATTACAGATATGTGGAAAATATATCTATTTCCATATGAGCATTTCTGGTTTCTGCAATCCATTTTTTTAATCTTCATCTTTATTGCAATTATTGATCACTTCCAGCTTATTTCTACAGAAAAGAAATGGTTAATAGTATTCATTGTAACCGCAATCGGACGTAGTTTTTTACCGCCTCTTGGATATAATTACTTTAGCTATGAAGGTTTTTTAAATCTGCTTCCATTCTTTGTTCTAGGATGTGGCATAGAGCGTTACAGGAACACTTTTACCAATAAAAGTATCATAAGAGGTTTATTAATACTTTTCATAGTAGTAATAACAGTGCATCAGTATCTGCTGGTCAATCGAACTGAAATAAATTTCTTGGAAAATACTTTATTAAGTTTGATGGCTGCAAGTTCGGGTATAGTTCTTTTGTTTTATATCAGAAGGAACATATCAGTTTTATCAAAATTAGGCCATTTTGCCTACGGAATATATCTTTTCCATGTATTTGGAACCGCAGGATCAAGAATCATGCTGATGAATCTGAATATCATAAATACCACAGTTTTGTTCGTCATTGGTTTGTTGGCTGGATTAGGTGTGCCGATTTTAATAGAACTGCTTTTAGAAAGGTCAAAAGTGTTGCGTATGGCCTTTCTTGGGTTACAGATGAAAACAGTTATATATCAGAGGAAATGAATGAAAGAACTTATTTCATGAAATATAGAAGTCATTATCCTTACTTTTTGGCTTCTTGCAAAAGCTATTAGTTAGAGGGTTAATATAATAAAATAGGGCGATAATTATTGAGGATCAGTCGATTATGTGAATAATGAATAATAAGAAAGATAAATACTATATAAAAGGACTCTCAAACAGATCAACTGGCTGGTAAATACTCTCAATTCGGTTTTTTTGGGTATAAATAAAAGAATTATGGCATTACCACGAGTATTAATTTTTGGACAGCCTTTTAACTATAGACATGGTGGAGGCATAACCCTCTCAAACCTTTTTCATGGGTGGGATAAGAAAAGCCTTGCTGTTGCTGCAAGCGGCCATGTTATGAATAATGTAACCACTGATGTATGTGATACCTATTACCAGTTAGGAAGTGATGAATATAAATGGCGATTTCCATTCAATTATTTTCAGCGTACGTTTACGTCCGGGTTGTTAAGATTTGAGGAAAATCCAAACGACAGCATGACAGAAAGGGACCAAGGCCTTAGATATTACATTGTTAACAACATCTTTTACCCAACTCTGGAATGGTTGGGTATTTTTCATGGTGCAGCCAGGTATTCTTTCTCTGATGATTTTCTTGCATGGGTAAAGGAATATAGTCCACAGATACTGTATTTCCAGGTATCCTCATATGACACAATTAAATTTGCCAGAAGACTACAGGAATTTCTTGGTATCCCCAGTGTGCTTCATATGATGGACGACTGGCCTTCAACTATCAGCCAGAAGGGTCCTTTTAGAAAAATGTGGCATAGAAGGATTGATGGAGAACTAAGATCCCTGATGGATAATGCCAGCCTGCTGTTAAGTATTAGTGAAGCGATGTCAGATGAGTATAGTGTCAGATATGGTAAAACATTTATATCATTCCATAATCCTATAGACTTGGAACGATTTTCCACGAATGATAAACCAGTTATGTCTGACAACAAATGTTTCAGAATTCTATACCTAGGGCGGGTAGGCACTGCCAATAGGCAATCACTTTTAAAATTTGCTTCGTTTATATCGAATTATAATAATTCTGATAAAAACGTGGAGTTTGACATATATACAAATGACAATAAAGAGCTTGGTTATAAAAAAATCATGAAATATAGAGGTGTAAGTGTGTTTGAGGCGGTAAGTTACGACCAAGTTCCTTTTTTAATGAGATGCTATGATTTATTGCTCTTACCGTTAGATTTCACAAAGCTGGGTCTCAAATTCTCACGTTACTCAATGCCCACGAAGGCTTCGGAATATATGGCATCAGGTATTCCAATTCTGGTTTTTGCTCCTCGTGAAACTGCCATCTCAATGTTTTGCCTTAAATACCAATGTGGTTATTGTGTGAATTCACAGGAAATGAATGACCTTGAGAAGGCTATTAATCTGTTAATAAATGATTTTGATTATAGATCAATTATTGTAGACCGAGCAAAAAGACTGGCATTTCAGCTTTTTGATGGTGAAAGGGTGAGAGGTAATTTTCAAAGCCTGATATCTCAGCTGCTAGTATCTGGAAATGACGAATTAATAAATGTTCAATGAATATCTTTAAAGCTGATGACTGACCTTGAAAGGCATAGCTACAACCAGTTTGAGGGTACCTGTAAAAAGCAAATCCGGTTTTCCAATAAGAAAACTGTTTTGGTAAAGGATTTGAATTATAGACTACCTCTGTATAAGCTTCTTTTGTTTTTGGATGGTTTTTTGTCAACATCTTAGTTTCATAATAGTCATCAGACTCATTGCAATATCTTTTAATCATGAAAAATCCTTTGAATATTGTAATTCTTTCATCTGACAAGTATCCTGACGGCGGAGCATCAGCCAACAGGCACCTGGCATATTCAAAAGGATTATGTGAGTTGGGGAACATGGTAACATTTATTCTTCTCGGACCACAAAAGGATGGCAGAGCCTCATTTGAAATTGACGGAACACAATTCATAATAACATTCAAGAAGAACCCTTTCTCTGATCTATTCAAGAATCATGGTTCCCTTATTTCAGTTCCTTCCATTCCAGGTGGAAGAACTCAACTTAAGAAACTTATAAATAAGAGTGAGGTTGATCTGGTAATTCTACTTGACACACATTTATGGATGCTTCTGCCTTTTCTTAAATTGTGTAAACGACATGGCATAAAAGTTTTGCACGAGAGAACAGAATATCCTG
This sequence comes from Firmicutes bacterium ADurb.Bin080, assembly GCA_002070965.1. Classification (GTDB taxonomy): domain Bacteria; phylum Bacillota; class Clostridia; order Christensenellales; family DTU072; genus MWEH01. The sequence continues at coordinate 9,751 of MWEH01000003.1, forward strand.
ATGTAGCACTAAAACGAGGTCTTGTTGGCAGGTTGCATTATTCTTTGTATAGACGTTTCGTTCTAGAGAGAATAAATGGTCTTTTTGTTATCTCAGAAGCTCTTAAAAAGCACTTTGAGGGGCAGGTTAAAACTATACCTGTGCAGGTTATAAACATGATTGTAGATCCTGCAAGATTCCGGTCTCAAGATTGCAATCAAGATATCAAATCGCGATATATTGCCTACTGCGGAGCCATGGACATTGAAAAAGATGGAGTTGACATCCTCATCCGGGCATTCGGGAAGGCACTTGAACAAATACATAATACCGGTGATTTGAAACTTGTCCTGATTGGAGAAGTGCCGGAACCAAACCTGCTGGAAAAGTATAATACTTTAATGAAAGAGTCCAACTGTGAAGGCAGGGTACAGTTTACCGGGTATGTGAACCGTGAGAGTATTCCGGGATTATTAAATAACGCAGCAGCTTTAGCCCTGGCCAGGCCCAAAAGTAAACAAGCTGAAGGTGGATTTCCTACTAAATTAGGTGAATACCTGGCTACTGGGAAACCCACTATAATTACAAATACAGGTGAGATTGGCAGGTTTCTAAGAGATGGAGAAAATGCTTTCATTGCAATACCTGACAATGTTGACAGCTTTGCCGGAAAGATAGTTGAAGTGTTCAATCATTATCAGGAAGCTACCTGCATAGGGCTTAAGGGCTATGATTTGGTACAAAGTGACTTTAATTATCTGCAACAGGCTAAAAGGCTTAACCGTTTTATCCTGACAATTCTAAAATCATAAATAACTTGTTTAATGGATTCAAGGCAATATAATCCTGCTTCCGGTGAAGTAACTGTTTCAATCGTTGGCGATTTCTGCCCTGTTAACAGGGTGGAAAAAACGGTACTCCAAGGTCATTTTGATATGTTTAAAGACGCTAAAGCAGCTCTTTTAAATCGTGATCTTGTTATTGCGAACCTTGAATGTCCATTGACATCAGAAACACAAAGGATAAAAAAATCAGGGCCAAACCTCAAGGCTCAGCCACGATCTGTTGAGTTGTTGAAGTACTTAAATGTAAATGTTGCTGCTCTTGCAAATAATCATATTCTTGATTACGGAGAGCCGGGTCTGAAAGACACCATAAAAGTACTTGCTGATAATTCAATCAGTTGGGTTGGAGCAGAATTAAACCTGGAAAAAGCCAGAAAACCCTTCATACAAACGATAAATGGTATCCGGATATGTCTCCTTAATGTTTGCGAAAGAGAATTCAGTGCGGCAAGTGCTGATAATGCAGGCGCTAATCCTTTTAGCATAATTTCTGTTCTTCAAGATATTGAAAGATATAGGGAAGATTCCGATTTCATGATATTATTGTATCATGGTGGAGTAGAATCTTACAGCTTGCCTACTCCCGATATTTATAAGAATTTTGTTTTTCTGGCTGAAAGAGGATTGGATGTGATTGTCTGTAACCACCAGCATGTGTTCAGCGGGCATCAAAAAATTGGTAGTTGTCATATATTCTTTGGCCTTGGAAATTTTATATTTGATTGGCCGTCAATAAGAAACAATCCCTGGAATAATGGCATTATTTTAAACTTCACGATTGAGGGTAAAAGGCTTAAAGACTACAGGCTGATTCCTTACGAACAGTGCAATGGAAAACCATGTTTAATCATTTCACGCGAGATTGAAAAACGTATACTGAATGAAATAGATCTTATTAATACAAAAATAAATGATGCCAGACTTGATGAAGAATGGAAAGAATTTGTATACCGGAACAGAACAGAATTATTAGCTGATCTTTTCGTTCAAAACCGGTATATAAAATTTATATTAAAGCGAACCGGACTGATTAATATTTTGATTAAAAATCAACATCAAAGGAAAATATATAATTATTTTAATTGTGCTTCCCTGTCTGAATATGCAAGGGATTCTTTTAAATATAAACTAAATATTGGGCATCAAGACCCACCTATCTGTAATTCTTAATTATAAACAAACCTAAGGTCATGAAGAGATATATTTATAGAATCATCAAGCGCAAACTGGGCTGGTATCTTAAAACAAATCGCTTTACAAAAAGGATAATTCAAAAAAGGATCCAGGCAAGAAATGCAAGGGAATGGGACTCTCTTGTTGAATTTATTGAAACTGCTGAGAAGGTTGTATTAAAAGGATGTAAATTAAATATAGGAATTGTCAAGGACGAAGATGACCTGTCTTTTGGGTTGATAACCTATTGGCCAAAGTTTGAGCGTTTTGTTAAGAATAACGATATAAAATATTCGTTTCTTAATATACACTCCGAGAATTGGATTCAGGAAGCCAAAAATTATGACTTGATCGTTTGGAGGCCTTTTTCGGATCCGGCCTCTATGTATGAGCAGATAACAAAAATCTCCTTCGTTGAGGATCATCTTAAAATAAAGTGCCATCCCTCTTCCAGAGAACTTTGGACTTATGAAGATAAAGTCAGAGTATACTATCTTTTGTCATCACATAATCTGCCGATCATTCCAACATTCATATCCTTTGATGAAAAGGAATGCTTAGCAAAGCTGGATAGTTTTTATTACCCTTTGGTAAGTAAAGCTAATGTTGGATCATCATCTATTAGTGTTAAAAAACTGAATACACGGTCTGCTGCAAAAAGATTTATCCAAAAGGCATTTTCCACTGGAGTCAATTCCGGGTTCCCTTACTTTAAGCAGAAGGGTTATGTTTATTTCCAGAAGTACATAGATGATGCTCCCTATGATTTAAGGATTATAATTATAGGCGAAAAGATTTTTGGATATTACCGGATGAAGCCACGTAATGATTTCAGAGCCTCTGGAGCGGACCTTGTGTCAGAAGGAGGTCAGTTGCCTCTAGATGTAGTAAAAATGGCTTTTAAAGTAAAGGAAGTGATGCCCAGCACTATGCTGGCAGTGGATTTTCTTAAATCTGAAAAAGAGCAAACCCATCGCATTATTGAGACTTCAATAAACACAGATATTACATCTCCCAGCGAACTTGAGCGCGATGGGATTTCCGGCTACTATACTTTAAATGGAGAAAGACTTGAATTTCATGAAGGCAAATACTGGCTTCAGGAATTTATTATGGAGGAATTGATAAATAGCATGGATCAAAATACAAGCATTATAAAAACAGACCCTTGCACCGGCTGATCTTTCGTTTTTTTGACACAACTCAATTGGAATCTATGACTGACAGGTTTGACATAGTTATTTTAATGAATGCATTGGATATGGGAGGGGCTGAGAAACAGAGCCTCCTTTTAGCCAAGGCTTTAGGAAATACGTATAGAGTTCATTACATAGTCCAGAAGAAATGGCCAAGACTTAAACAACACCTTGACTTTATTGAAAGAGAAAAGATTAACTATATCCAGCTTTCGGGAAATTTCTTTACAAGGTTGAGGCAACTAAGATTGTATGTTAAACAGAATGACATCAGAATATTAATAGGTATGCTGACTCTGGATAATGCCATGGCAGCCTGTATTTCACTAACAACTGGTATCAAATGCATTGGGGGAGTACGGAGTTCATATCTTCCGTTTTTAAAGTTCTGGGTAACCTGGCTTGGACAGAAATTTTTTCTTGATCATATGGTATTTAACAACACTTACGGAATGAACCTTTTCGTGAAAAGAGGGTTCTCGATTAATAAATCATCTGTTATACATAATTGCATCAATAATCTACAGAAGGAAAGGAAAAGAAATCCCGGCGAGAAAATAACCATATTATCTGTTGGAAGATTTACATTTGAAAAGGACTACTTGACAGCATTGAAGGCAGTTAGTATTCTTAATACGATTTGCATTGATAAGACCATCGAGTATATTATCATTGGAGATGGCAAATACCTTAATCATATTCAATGCTGGATAAATGATTTAAAGTTGGAAAATATAAAACTAATAATAAATCCGGAATCAGTTGAAGCATTCTATATAACTGCAGATATTTACCTCATGAGTTCCATATCTGAGGGCATGCCTAATAGTATAATGGAAGCTTTCAACTATTCCTTGCCTGTAGTTACTACAGATGCAGGCGATGCCACCTTTCTTGTCGAAGATAATATTAGTGGATATGTCGTAAGGCCAAAAGATTATCAAACAATGGCAGATAAACTTGCTGATCTTGTCGAACATTACGATAAGAGGATTGCCTTTGGACTTCATGGTCACAAACATGTTCTGAGAACCTTTTCTGAGGATATTTTCCGTAACAACTACATTGCCCTTATTAATAAGTTATTAAGTTAGTGAAAGATTGTCTGTTAATGAAGATGTGGAAAATCTTTGCGTCCCGTTTATTGTCAATTCAGCTTAATAACTGCTTATTGATTGACAGGCAAAAGATAAAGGAGAGCAGGATAAAATCCATTGATTTGAAGCTTCAATACTTTTTCTGTGGTCAGGGAATTCACCTGAATACGTGGTAGAGAATGGAAATCAATAGATTGATTAAGAGATAGATTCCCTGTTTGTGTTGTTGTAGCAGTAAGGAAATTACATTTTTTCACTATGTCCATCTCTCTCTTACCAAATTTTCCCAAAGGATAACAGAAATGTTTGACAGTTCCCTTCATTTTATCCTCTATAATTACCTTCGATTCATGAATTTCAGCAAATGCTTGTTTATCTGATAGATTAGGAAGGTTATGATGATTGAGGGTATGGGAACCGATTGAAAATAATGGATCAGCAACAAGCGTATTGATGTCGTCCCATGACAAACATAGCTCCGATGTATAATTTGAAACCTGCAAACCATACGTTGAAAAGAATTTATTAAGTTCATC
>MWEH01000004.1 GCA_002070965.1 Firmicutes bacterium ADurb.Bin080
TAGTATTCAAGGGCTCCTTCTTCAAGAGTTGCCCGATACTTGTGATCGCTTAGTATCTTATCAATCGCATCTTTCATTTCTGATGCATCCTCAATGAAGTGTATATTCTTTCCGTGTTCCAGATCAACCGGCATTTTGTTTATCAGGGGTGTCGAAATTATGGCTTTACCCAATGCAAAATATTCACCCAGTTTCCATCCATGACAATTGAATACTGTAGGAGTATTGAAAACAACTGAAGATTTTTTAGTCATACTGATGTACGATGGGAAAGAAATAAATTTTGAATATACCAGATGTTTATATTTATTATATTCCCTATTTGATGGCTTGGCATATAAACCTCCTTCAAAGTTTAATCCCGCATTTTTACATTCTTCTATAAAAGCAGCTCGAAGAATATTGGTGCTCCTAATGCAATTATCATGGTTCCAGAGTGTTGATACAAAAAAAACATATTTGCCATCAGTCGGACTATGAGTAAAGTCTGATATTGGAAGTCTTTTTGTCTGCCAATAATAACCATAGAAAAAAGGATAATAATCTATATCTGAATACCTGTATGATTTGATAAAATTAGACATGGCATTAAGGATTGTCGCAAAATTTCCCATGATCCTGATACCAAATCCCGGTCCAATATTTATTATCTTTTTATAATCGAGTAAGTCAGTATATTTGGGGTTCAGATTGACCTTCCCATATACATCACACCAGTCGTAAATTTCATAGTTTATAGTATAGTTATCCTTATAGTCAATAACAATCTTAATTCTTTGTCCATTTCTGATAATAATAAATGCAAAGAATTCATCAAAGGCAAGATTGTCATATTTCTTCACCAACAGTTTAAAAGGGGAAATCCGGTAACAAACCTTCTGCGCACCAAACAAATCAACAATCCCCTGAATGTAATATGAAGCATAGACTATTCTTGCCCGTGGGTCAACAATCACCTGGCAGCAGTCACTGTTATTACTCACCTTGTTTTATGAAATATTTATAATCGTTTGATATACTGGTTTAACCTTGTTGTAGGTTTTTTTCGGATCTATAATAATCCATGTCTTTCTTCTGTGTCAATTAATTCAATATTAAGTCCGTACCGTGCAAGTAAAAATGCTATTTCATGGTTATTAAATGCTTCCCCGGGCTGGGGTGGGACTAACACCAATAGACCTTTGTCAGATAACTCGTTAAGTTTTTCATTTACATCCGAACATTTGAAACATATGTGATGAAAGCCTCCGCCCCTGTTCACAAAGTTTTGCAACGACAGATTCCCCTCTACCGGTTCAATCAATTTCACAGCAATACTGTTTTCTTTACCAAGAAATACAACTTTTACTTTTTGAAGAGAATTGACCACCATGTTGGTCAACTGTCTGTACCCGAAAACACGGTTCCAGTAGCTGATGCCCTCTTCCAGATTCTTTACAGCGAATGAAATATGATCAATAACCATCTATTCTCCTTTACGTTTAAAAGCTCTCCTGATTTTTTCCTTTGTAACCAGCCAGAAGAACTGGAATATTCCGATCAGGTATCTTTTCCAAAGCCTCCTTGGTTCCTGCATGAGCCTGAACAACCATTCAAGGCCGGTATCCTGCATCCATCGCGGAGCTCGCCTAATTTGACCGGACATGATATCGAAATAACCACCCACGCCAAGAATATATTTTGCTTCCAGCCTATGCTTGTAGCTTTCGAAAAAAAGTTCCTTTTTCGGTGAAGACATTCCAAGAAACAGAATGTCAGGTTTGGCTTTGTTTATAAGGTCAAATATATCTTTTTCCTCTTCAGGCTTGTAGTAACCATTACGGCATCCGGCAATCACGATGTTTGGAAACTTCTTTTCAATATTTTTCCGGCACAATGAAAGGATATTTTCCTGTGCACCAAACAGGAAAATACTCATCCGCCCCTGATTTGCCATAGCAAGTATATCATCTGCAAGATCGGGAGTTGCTACCCTTTCGGGTACAGCATATCCAAATGACCGCAGAGCCCAGACCACAGACATACCATCAATATGCACGAGATCAGCACTATTGATAGTATTTCTGAATTCATCATTCCGGACAATGTCATTTATTGTTGCGGAATTGACCCCAAATTGCGCAAGCTGCCGCCTGTTCCTGATAGCACTTTCAATAATTGCAAGGAATTCAGACCTTCTCAGAGGATTAATCCTGATATTAAAGATGTTTACCTCTTCAATATCTTCCCAGGAATCGATTTCTTTAACATATGATGACATTATAAGAAATATTAGTTTCTGTTATCTTTATTTTTCATCTCAACATGTACTTCCTTCAGAGAACATAGTCTTATATGCTCAGCCCTATCTTCTTCTGTTAAAAACCTGTCCTTGATTTTTCTGGCCGGATTTCCACCATAAATCGAATAGGGTTCAACATCGCACGTTACCACTGAACCTGCAGCAATAATGCTTCCCTTACCAATTGTAACTCCCGTTAGAATAATAGCTCCATGACCTACCCAAACATCATCTTCAATTACTACTTTCTGGTTA
>MWEH01000005.1 GCA_002070965.1 Firmicutes bacterium ADurb.Bin080
AATTCTCTTTCCAGTTTATCAAGGTCATTTGGTTCTTCAACTTCATCTATTTCAGGTTCTGCTTGTTCTGTAGCTTTTTTATTATAAGCTTCAGATAGTTTTTTCTTGAATTCTTCTATATTCAATTTAGGCTCTGCTTTCGCTCCCATTTCTTGCTCACCTTCCATACCTTGATGTTCTGGAATTTCTTCTTCCGCTTTTTCAATGTCTTCTGTTGAAATATTCGTAAATCTTCCCGTAATTCTTGATTGCTGTGCAAGTTCTTTCATTGCAATCTTTTTGGTGATTGAGCCTGTATTTAATTGTGTTGAAATTGTATTGGAATCCACTGCTGCAATATCTGCTTTTTCTTTTTCACTCATTTCCCATAATGAATTAAATTCAAATTCAAAATCATCAGGTAAAGGTTTACCGAATTCAGACATTGACATTACGTCAAGAATCTTATAGATTGGTGCTCTTAATTTTGCTTCCTGATTTTTATTGATATTGTCATAGTAATTTCTCAAATCAGTATCGCCTGTGCTGAATCCCGAAGGTGACTGTCCAAATAATCTCACCAATGGAATATTACATGCACCGCTTATTTGTTGACCAAATTGAATCAATACATCTGCAACACCGCCAAAGGAATAATCATGAGTAGAAAATTGATCTTCAGAATCCAATAAGGTAATTCCTTCCATTGTCTGCATATTACGAATATATTGAAACTGCTTAATAACAGCCTGTTCTGTTTTCCCACCTGCTGCTAATGCTGCTCGCAATCCTTTAATCTGCACAACCCGCAAATAAGATTTATACATTAATTGTGCAGCACCGGTTGTAGCGGAATCAAAAGCAAGTAATCTATCATATAGCCTTTCAATAACTGACATTCCCCAAAGATTGTCGATCTTCTTTTGGTAATATGGCATTTCAATTCCATCAAGTCGAATACATCTTGTGTAATGAACTTTCTGTGCCGACATTGTTTCCATTGCAGGAAGAATTGTATAATACCTTGGCATTCCTATTTCTGGACAAAGTTCTGTAATCAAATCTCCATAAGAAGGATCAACTTGCCATCTATCAAAAACTACTAATCCTTTAAAAGAATTTTTGCCAATTTTCGATACATCAAGCGGAGTTTCATAATTTGCGCCTTCAGTAAGAATAACTGCAATTGATCCACCATATAATCTCGACCATTTAATATTACTGCAAATGCTTTTCCATACAGCAAGTTCGGTAATTTTGGATTGCAATGTTTTAACATGGTCAGGTGACATTTCCGAATACATGGAAATTCCTTCTTTGGTCATATCCTCTGCAACTGTATCGACAACCTGACCTGCAATCCAACTTGAACGATAAATTGCTTCAAGTTGAACATGGTTCCTACTAATAAGATTCCCTAAAGTATATTGCCCTTTAGATGAAAGATTATCAGTTTGTAATCCAAGTTTTGCAGTGAAATTGTTGAATCCGTCCACTGTTTTATTGTCATTCACTCTACTTGCAAATTTTTGTTTATTAAATTCTTTTGCCATTGGATTTCCTTAATCATTAATAAATTGCTTTTGGATCATATTCAGGAGCATCATCCATTTCTATAATTTTCAATCCTTCAATATGTCTTTTTGCCAATTCGACCGCCACTCCAGCAGGGAAAGGATTTGCCCCTGCTGGTGGCGAATGTTTTTTATAATAAACATTCAACTTGTAAGCTAGTATCTTATTCTCGGATTGCCATTCCTCTTTGTTGTCATTCCATAATGCTTTTGATGCATTAACAGAAACAATTGTTGCCATTATATTTTCCCTCTCATAATGTCGCAAATCAAATCAAAATGTTCTGGATCTTTTTTAGCAAATCCAACTGGATTTTCCATCATATAAGCTAATCCCATACTTAATACTTCCGTGCTCCTTATTTTTAATTTACCTGTTTTCTTATTAAAAGCCTTTTCTCCACCCGATATTCTTCCGACATATGGATGAAAAAAATTATCTGCGATGGCTTTCTCTTCTGAATTATATGGAAAGCCAGTTAATTCAGATAAAGATTGCATTTCTTTCCCTAAAATTCTTTTATTTAAGAATTTTGCACATTTGTAATGAGCCAAAGTATTATGTTCAATCAAATGTCCATATTCATGAAATAATGTTTTGTCGCTTTGACGACCCAAAGTTATTTTAGATACATCACGACCATGAGTATAATTGCTTCTTACTCCTGGTATGTAATCTATTTTGGGAGATACTAAATTTTTATTACCCCCCCAAAATAATGATTTTGCAAGATATTGTCCTATATAATCCATGTTCCGCTGCGCCCATTGTTCAATATAGGGATGATCACATTGCGGCTTAATTTTTAATTGATTTTCCTCTTTCTGTTTAAAAATTTCTAATGCATCTCTAACATTAGACGATTCTGTAAAATTTTTAATAATATATTTACGAATAGCAGATGCTTTCATTGCTGTAATATTATTGGGCTCTTTTAATATTTTTTCTTTCTCGAGTTCTTGTTTAGAAACTATTTTTTCTTGTTGTTCTAGCTCTTCAAAAGACAATGCTTTAGCAATATGTTTTAAAGGCTTCTCTTGACTAGGAGTTTTATTTATGAGCTCTAATACTGTTTTATCATTAGATTTACTAATTACTTTAAATGTCGATCCTCTTGGCAATAATCCTTCGTCTTGATCATCAAAATAGCCGGTACTTAACTTACCTCGTATAGGAAGTATTTTAAAACCCTTTGAGACTCTGATTTCAGTAATATATGATTCACCCCCAAATTCTTCTCTGTCACTAATTACTTGATCTAAACCATTCTTGGACATAGTAGTAGAAACAAAGCCTTTATCAACAAAAATTTCCCCTACATCAGGAAGCTCTTTTTGATTTTCAATCACTCTATATACAACACTGTCGTTTTTTAAAGAAGGACACAAAGAGAATGCTTGATCTAAAGAATCTCTTTGATTTTTTTGATAAGGAGATAATTCAAGATCACTTCGAAGCAATACATTTATACTGGAGTCTCCCGAATAATTCTTAATGTCATCAATTTGATTAGCTCTTAATTTTGGAACTATAGTATTAACAATGTCTTCTTTTTGATTAGCGGTAATATGTTGGCTGGATTTATCATTATCAATATCATTTTTTTCTTCCACCTTATCTATCTTTTCTTCAAATTCTTTACTCCCAATTTTTGTTCCTTGAGTTTCTTTTGGAACATCACCGCCAATAATCTTTCCGCCTTTTCCTAAAAGAATCCTTCTATATCCTTTTCCCTTTTCTGATTCTTTAGATCCCTGCTTTGACTTCACTGTAACCCAACCATCAATAACTTTCCCTTCTCTTCCTTCTTTTGAAAGCATTCTGGTTTTAAATTCAAAAAATGGCATTTCCACAACTTTACCAATATATCCTTGAGTATTGTAATGTGCTAAATAAGCATCTCTTGCTTGCTCCATTGAACAGAAACCCAACATGACTTTGTCCTCATCAAATATCCCATTTCCATCAGTTTGATGTATTATAAAAACTCGTTCAGAGGTTGGATTTTGTCCAATGAAACAATCTATTCCACCACCATCTTTTCCTACTGTATTGTAGATATAACCATAAGGATAAAGAAACTTTGTTCTCCAAGGATTACCTTTTTCATCGACACCTTCTCTAATTGAATTTACTGGTTGTTCAATCATTATGGTTAATCCTTTAAAGTTTGTGATGGTTTTTACATTCATGTTTTTACTCCCATCCTAATCCACGTTCCAATTCATCTCTTTTTTTAGCAAGAATCATTACTTCTCTATCAAGTTTTGGATT
>MWEH01000006.1 GCA_002070965.1 Firmicutes bacterium ADurb.Bin080
AAGTACCTTCAGGAAACCTTTGGCCTGACGTTCCGTGATCTTTGCGGATATGACGGCGCCTATAACATGCAGCTTGTCAACACAAGATTCTTTGTGGAGCAGGAACAGCGGATCAATGCGGAACGTATCCGGCAGGGGATACCGTTGGAATAAAAAAGCGCAGGAGTCTGCGTTTATTGAGAAAGGGGGAATTTATATGAGCTGATTTGACGATGATCTAATTAATCCAAAGCGTTTTATTATGAGCAAGGGGTGGACTCCAGGGAGTCGCCCCTTTTTTATTCTCGAAAACATGAAACCCGGAATCGCCATTTCCTGGCTGGCAGTCTATTAAACGTGAAGAAATTCACAGAAAGAGATTTTTAAAATGGAAGAATTTACATCAAGAGATAAACAGATTTTTGATGATATGAAACAGTGCGTCAAGGATCTCGGATTAAAGATTTTAGATGAAAAGCGTGAGGATGACATCATTTCAGGATTATCCATGTTTGAATACGGGAATTACAACATGGGAATCGTATTCTCGTATGACACAGTAAACAATTTGGCACAAGTGTTCATGCGATATGCAGATATGCCGGCAGAGAAACTTCTGGCGCTGTATGAACTACTGAACCATATTAACGGCAATCTGACTTTCAACCACTTCTTTGTTGATGCTGGTACAAGAATTCTCGCATTGCGGTCGGGCATAACGGTGACAAACTACTTTCTCAACAAGGAATCGTTTAAGCTGTTAATGCAGCAGAATCTTGGCATAGGAAATACATTCATGCCCTTGATTGGAAGGCTTCTCGCTACTGATCAAACTCCCCAAACCATTATGGATGAGTTCTATACAACGAAGGATAAGATGCCCCCGGAATTCCTTGGGCCGGATGGGAAATTAAGAGTGGGAAAGAAGACAGCGGAGTGTCCCTTTATCATAGAGGCTAGTGCGGATATGCCTGCTTTCCCTACTCACACACATGGACTGACGGAATTGGGATGGCCTGAATTTCTGATGGACCTGCTGTCTTTGGGTGCTGATGGAACAGGCAGTCGAATCAATTTGTCATACGATTATTTCAATAAGCCGGAGAATAAGGGCAAGTTGGAGGCCATTAAAAATGGTAAAACCGTGAAATTGACTATCACGGATCTCAAGCCTGACGCAAAACCTGAAGATATGGTTTACTGTTATCGAAGGGTTTTCCCAGAGTTTGAAATGGTCAAGCTGGCCTATTGTATCGAGAGTCCTGATGACATTGATCCGGCGATGTGGTTTGTCCAGATTTACGTTGAAGGAGATGATTTTGCCCTGACAGACGATTATTACAAGGGCGGAATCAAGTGGTAGTCTAAAAGATTGTAAATATTAACCATAAAAGTGGAGATCAATGGTTTCTGAAATTGGTCTCCATTTTTATTTTATCACTCATATAAAGGATAATAAAATGAGTAAACACAAGAAAAAAAGCAATAAAGTTGTAAAAGACATGAAGGAATGCTTCCGGGCTTTTGATTTGCCGATCTATGAAGGTATCGGTGAGAAGCCTGCACATTTAGCATTGGTATCCCAAATCTGCAACGATCGTGTCTGTGCATCCGTGATTGTAACATATTACAGACCGGCGGCGTACGCGACTATTTACATCAGCTTTCAAATTAAAGTATCCCCCGATAAATTAGCTGAGGTGTGGCAATTATTAAACCTTCTCAATGGAATGATGCCGCTTTACCAATATGCTTTTAGCACATGCTGTAATAGTCTATCCTTGAAAGCTGATTTATTGCTGCCCGATAAATGTCTTCCCGTGAATAAATTCAAGCGCCTGCTCCATGACCTTCTTGAAGATTCATATCTCTGCGTTCCGTTAATTGAATCGGTTATTGCAGGTGGAGACTCAGAGAAGCTCTATAAGCAATTCATGGATGATCATCGGGATCTTACGAAAAAGGAAAGATCCATTTCAAAGGAAACTGAACGCACGATTCTGAATGAGATGGAGACGGTTCTTGGATGGTGTACATGTGTTATGGAAGAAAATAGGCGCGATGATGGTTTCACTATGCGTTTTCATGCCCCAAAAGGGACAAATTATTTTCTGATTTTGAATGTCAAGTTGTGTTCTGAAAACGACATGGTCACTTTACATCTGGCATCTTCATTGGCGGTGCCTGATGAAAAACTATCTCAGTTGACGGAATTAGCTGGACGTATCAATGCGCTGTCAAAATTTCCTCACCTGCATATTGACAGGGAACGCAACAGGGTAAGTTTATACGCGGGAATTATGATTGACAATGGAGTTCTTGATCAAAAGGAATTTGATTTTGCCGTTCGCATGATTATGACAAGTGCGGAGCAGTATTTTCCTTTAATCGAGGAGCAACTTTCAACGAATGAAACACCCGACGCTCTAGTCAATAAGACCTGTGAAGCAATGCAATGTCTTAGGAATAAATAGCACAGTTAACCCACACGGGCCCATGCTCTCTCATCGGGAGCTGGGCCTCTTTTATTTGCTGCATAAACAGTCAAGAAACAATCCCAAATCAATCTGTCTTGAAACCTAGAACAAATATTAAATTCAATCAAAGGAGGATTTCATCATGGAATCAAGAAACAATGTTCAAATCAATCTATCAATCCCTGAGCAATACCGCAATCTGCTCAGGAGAATGGCAGCTGAGAGGGTCATGAGCGATCCAAGTGAAGTGGTCACCGGATCATCCATTGCAACGGAATTACTGGTGACGGCACTGAAGGAAATATCGGGAGAATTAAACAAGGAAGGAGAATCGCATAATGATTAAACTTGCATCTGATAAAAGCTTTAACCGTAATATCTGTCCCATTATGAACATTAAAGGGAAAACAGTAAAGTACCCATTTATACTGAAATACAATAACTATCACCTTCAATGCGGGTGCGGAATTCTTGGACCGAAGCAAATGATGATCATGGACATCATCGGCACAAAATTGATCCACTTTGTTTATGGGAATGAGGACTTTTATGGCAGAATTCCAACGAACAACGAAAAGAACGTTAAAGAAAAATCGGGTTTGTACATGTCAAATAAGCTTTTGAAGTACATAACGACAAATCTTTCCAAGGACGGGATCATTTCAGAAGCATATAGCCAGAAAGACAAACTGTCTCAGGTTGATAAAGCGTTTGGAAAAATAAAAAATCCTTTAACAATTACCTTGAATGATGGAAGCTTGCGAAAGGAACTTCCCTTCTTGAGAAAATATTCCTCACGGCAAATCATGGACATGTTTATAAGGACCTATGAGTGCGTAATGTGGATGAATTATCCAATTTGCTTTCATACGGGGAAACAATACCAGTTAATTCCTTTTGGTAACTTTGGTTACACTTCACGGCTGTTTACCTTGGAAAAAATCAACGACAGCAAAGTATCCAAAAACAATAATGTCCTTGAAAGGGAATATCAAATCCGGTTCGACACCATCCTGGGATATATGTTCATGCAAAACATGGTATCCTGTTACATGGATCTTCTGCCTGGGAAATTCTATGAGATGTCCGATTACGCGCAGCTTTACTATCGATTATTTATTCTGAGCTATTTTCCAAACAAAAAAACCGGCAGAACTCCAAAAAATCCCATTTTCATAGATGAGATCCGAAGAAGGCTCGTCTTGAAAACGAAAGACACTTCCAGTGTGAGGCAAATCGTTAAGCGAATTTTGGATGAGCTTGTTCAATATAAATTCATCAAAGATTACGCTGAAGAGAAACTTGATATGAAATATGTCTATCGCTACACGAGAAACTCCTGGAAGGAGATAACAGGGGAAGAAAGGGAATCGGTAACTGATATGAATGATCTCGGTTTCTGATTTGGCGGATATCGGATGCTCACTATGGGTTTTTACGAATATCTCAATATCTCATTTGAAATATTCGTTTTAACCATTTGAAATATTTGTTCAATCTTTGTTTAAATTATTTATAATTTAAATATGGATGAGAAAAATGTCCAGGATAAACCTGGCCATTTCTCTCCCCATAGAAATAGAAAAGATCTATCAATCTATGAGTAAACTTAAGACGTAGGTCCAAAGTAAGTAAAACATATTCAAGGAAAAGAACAGCAGTTATCTTTGAGTTAACTACATTATCAAAGAAAGTAGAAATTCCGGACTTACACTTTAATATCAATGGATGTTGGTCTTAGACTAGGCGAAGCCTATTCAAGAGAAAGTCATCAATTTCTTTTTGTTTAAATAGAACATATTCAAAACAAAAAGTTTTTGACAACCAGCCACATATTCAAACGAAAGAAGTCTTGGTTCGTTATAAAAGAAAGGATAAAACTATGTTGAAGGACAATGAAAAAAAGAGAAAAACCAATCCGTATAGTAGGGCATATATGAACAGTTATGAATGGAACTATATGGTTCTGGAGCTTGTTGACTATGTTGAAGAAAAATTGTCATCCGAAACAGATAGGGGTGATAACTGGAAATATTTTAAGGAATATTGTTCGTTAAAATATCTCAACTGGAGAGTGATCAAAAAGATGATCGAATATACTGTTGTTCAA
>MWEH01000007.1 GCA_002070965.1 Firmicutes bacterium ADurb.Bin080
TCTTTGAAACCAAAATCCCTTGAAACAATCCTATAACAATTTTCAGAGATTTGTCTAGTCCAATGTACATAAATATCTGAGGGATATAGCTTTGCTAAGAGAAAAAGTCTTTCTTCAAAAGTGGATCCAATAAGATGGTTTCCATCATACATGATAATATCCCAAATGACATATTTAATGTTCCAGGGTTTTCCGTTTTCGTCTTTCTGATTTTTATTAAGGTATTCTCCGCAAAGTATCATTTCTCCTTTTCCCTTGTAGAGCTTCCTAAGTTCCTCTTTATCAATTTTACATTCTATAGGTTTCTTATGACGGTTCATAGTTTTTATCTCCTTACCACCATCACTAAAATAGATCTGCATGGAACTTCCGTTGAGTTTTGGCTCTGCGAGAAACTTGCCCATCTCTTCGAAGGTGGGCAAGCTTTCAGGAGCTATTTTGTTCTCTGCTCGAGGAGGATAAATGTACTTCATTTTAGAAAATTGAAGGATCTGGTCCGAGGAAAGCCGGCATATCGCTTTCCATAATTGCCTGCTTTTTGGCTTCGAATTCAGCGATCAAAATCTGATCCTGCTGGTCTTCGGTAAATTCTTTGTTAGTTTCTTCGTTTGAGAAATATAATGCCGGGTAATGATAACACTGTGCCATGGTTTAATTTTTTAATGGGGATTTCTCCCCTGTTATTACTTCTCAGTCATTTTTACGTTGAAGATCGGTCTGATTTCTTCGACCATTTTTTTGACATCAGCCTTGAATTTCTTGCCGAGTGTAGCGAGTTCGTTGATGAGGCCTTTCTTAATTGTATAAGTAGTTTCGCTTTCGATAAGCTTAGCCTTGTCAGCATCGGCAATTTTCTTTGATTTGAGAATCATGTCGGAAATAACTTCCTGGTACTTTTCGAGAATAGCGTTATTAAAGAAGTATTTGGTTTTTTCTTCAACAACTTCCGGGCCGAACATTTCGACGAGTTCATCATAACGTTCCTTGTCAACTTTCAGATACTTATCTGAAGTAATAAAGAGGAAGCTCTTCTCCCCAGCAACGATCTTGAGAGTACCCGGGAAGGAACCTTTTTTCTCATAAAGACTGATCATGGTTTCCTTACCAGCTTCACGGATTTCTGAATCTATAAGATCCCTGGTTGCCTGGAGCTCTGCCATCTGAGCATCAATGTTTGCCAGTTTTTCCAGCTGCTTTGAGAACTGAGGCATTTCAATAACTTCGTGCTTTTCAACCTTGGTTTTTGAAGTTCCGTTTTCTTTTGCTTTGTCAAATAAGTTTGCCATCTCTCTTAATTTTAATGTTTGATTGATGAAGCAAATATACAACAAATCTCCTAAGTATGAAAATATTTTCGAATTATTTTATCAAAATTCCGTTAAATTTAACGATTTTTAACGAAGAGAAATTTCACCTAGAGGGATTTGTTCTTTTCCTATTCTTCTCTCGACAAATATAGATTTTTCAAATAATTGTTCCATTTGATCAATTGTAGAGCTATAAAGAAGGAAACCATGATTGCGAAGATTAATAGCCCCCATTACATATGCAAGTATGAAATATTAGGTTTGAATTGTCTCAAAATAATATCTAGTACCTTAAATTTTGGTATAGGATCATTGCTCACATAAGGATGAGGGGTAGCATCATTCCAACAGTTTCCTCCGGTCATTCCTCCTGTTTCCCATCTCATATAAACAACGGGTTCTTTAATATGAACAGGAATTCCCCAGGGTTCACGGAAAATTCCCTGTTCATAAGGACATTCTCTGTTTATTTCCTCAATCTGGCTTTTAGTTATTTCCATTACCATCTATAATAACGTTTATTTTCTCTTTCCTGACGTTCGCACTGATACCTGCACCAGCTTTCCTGATATTTTGCTCTGCGTCCATATTTTCGATGGAGCTTTTTCATTTCTGGAAGATTATCACTGCAGATATTATCCCAGATGTCATGCCATACAGCATCATAAACTTTTCCTTTTGGGGGTTCCCATGCAAAAGCATCTCCATGAATAATTGTAAGACGCGGATCTGTATATGAGGAGGCTACCAATTTAATAACATCCTCAGAATTTTCAATAACTGTAATATCTGTAACCTCTGGCTTATTAAGAAGTGCTTTCAGAGTTACCCCAAGGCCAAGACCATTGATAAGAATGCTTCCTTTTGCATTATGAAGAAAATTCATAAAATCCCTTATTTCATCTGGCGTGTTGCTCATTACAACTGTACCATTTCTCATAAGTCTTTTATAAGTTCCTCCTGGAACTCCTCGGCCTGATTTCCACATAGAAATTCTCTGGGAAAAATCATCTTCTTCAACAGTAAAAGTGCTTACGCTCCAATCACCAGAAACCCCATCCGGAACATTTATTTCTATTTTCATCGAGCATAAATTTTTTTGATTTCTTCTTCAGGCATACCTAATTTTTTGGCACACTTCTTGCAAATCCGATAATTTACCGGTTTTTCATAATGGTTCGGTTTTGAATAATCTACTTGATGTACTGGGCAAATTTTTGTCATCTCTCATTAATTTTACTTAGCAAATATACAAAAAAAAGCCGAGACTAAAAAATCTCGGCTCAACTTTTTTTACAAAAAGTTTAGTTACCTTTTCCAAACAAATCCGGGCTGGAATCGGTTCCTGTTTCATAGGCCTTCTGGGTAGCAACGTTTTTAAGAATAATAACTGTAATAGGTTCACGTTTACCCAGAACCATTTTTTTAGGGAAGGTCTTTAGCATAGTTTCATGGACAACTGCCATATCTCGCAGTTTTTTCTGCTCCACGAAAAACCCTTCTCTCTGGCCCTCGATTGCATTCATAACATCCTTATAAAGAGAGGCATCAAATTCCGGATTGGCTTCTTGTATCCATTTCATCATTTCACCTCCGGTTGAGTAACGGCCTTCCATAATGGCTGTCTGAATTTCTTTGAATTTTTCTGCATATTCTTCGGCAACACCGGCTTTTGTTTTGAGAACCTCCCAAAGCTTAGTGTAATAAGCCTCAGTCATCTCCTGCTGGCCGGAAATTCGGGCACGAAGTTTAATTTCTGAGTTTGATACTCCGATGGCCCACAATACTATAGCACCAACGATTGCAAGGGCAACGCCCAATGTAATAAGTAATCCTTTCATTTTGTATTTGATTTTATTTTGATTAAACAAAAATTATTGGGAGAGCTGCTATGAGACCGATACAAAATATAGCAATAGCAGTTATAACCAAGTCCTCCTGACCTTCAATTATTTTATATTCCTTATCCCAGCCTTTCCCCTCCTTATTCCACTTTTTGGATACAAGGACTGTGCGATCCAGATTATTTATGTACATGCGATAGGATACTATAAGGACAATTCCAATCCATATAAATCGAGGCAAATGTACAAATAAATTCCGAAATAAAAAAATATTTTTTGATTTTTATTAGAGATTATTAGAGATTATTAGAGATTTAATTAGAGATCTCTAATTTTATTCTTTTAATTTCATCCCGGAGGGCTTTCATAATTTGGGAAACTGATTCGATTTTATCTGCGATAATATTTAATTTAATACAATTTCCTGTTTCTGTTTCAATTAAATAATCCCAAGTTTCCTGACAGTCATCAAGAATATCCTGGCCATCTTTATAAATTTTTTCTAGTCTTTTAATCCGGGAAATATATGTAAAATCAGAAAGCTCCATTATCGTATTAAATACGGAATCTCTATAGCCCTATCTTCGATTAATTCCAATGTTGGATCGATCATATCCCTCCACATTTTATCTAATTTATCTACATAAATTTCTCCTTCAAGATGATCATATTCGTGCTGAATAATTCTAGCAGCAAATCCATCAAAGGTTTCTTTATGATATTCCCAATTTTCATCATACCATTCCATCTCAATGCTGGAAGGTCTTTCAACTAAAGCTGCAATTCCTGGAACAGATAAGCATCCTTCAGGATGTTTTGTTAAATCCCCAAATTCCCTAAGTATTTTTGGATTAATGAAAACCCCTCTAAAATGAAAATTTTCTTTTTCTATATGAGCTTCTATTACAAAAATCCTAAGGGGAATAGCTATTTGAACTGCAGAAAGCCCTACACCATTAGCTTTGAACATGGTTTCGAACATATCTCTTATCAATAGCTGAAGCCCAGGAGTTTCCTTTTTAACTTCTGTGCTCTTAATCTCTAATATAGGATCCCCGTATATAACTATCGGTTTGACCATTGACTTCTTTTTGGTTTTTTGGTTTTTATTTTTTCTTTTCTTGGAGTATATTCTTCCTCAATTTCTTCTCCCGCATAAAAAACTTCTCCACAATTTCCGCAATACTCCATCAGTTTCCCACTCGGCGGAATTACTTCTCCGCAAACCGGACAAATTATTTTACGTTCCATGATTTAAAAGTTTGGATTTGTGATCATTAAATCGTAATCCATGAAATTTTTAAATTTTTTGTTATCTTCTTTAATTCTCTTATTTATTTGTTCCTCAGTCCATCCTCTTTCAACCATTCTTTCTTTTCGGATCTTAGCAGGGGGATTAAGATAAATGATAAAAGTATGTTTCCTGCTTTTAGAATCGATATGTTTTATACCATCGGTTTCCATGATGAAACAATCAGATGTTTGCCATTCCTTCATCCCCGTACCATATCCAAATCCATTATGAATAACATGCTCATAAAAAGCTCCAATCTGTGTCATGAAAGCAAATACATCATTCTTAATGAATTTATAATCAACCCCTTCCTGCTCTCCGGGACGCATTGGACGAGTAGTATAAGAAACATCGAATTTAAATCCTCTTTCCTCTAATCGGGTTCTGAGGAAATT
>MWEH01000008.1 GCA_002070965.1 Firmicutes bacterium ADurb.Bin080
GATGAACTTAATAAATTCTTTTCAACGTATGGTTTGCAGGTTTCAAATTATACATCGGAGCTATGTTTGTCATGGATCGACATCAATACGCTTATTGCTGATCCACTATTTTCAATAGGTTCTCATACCCTCAATCATCACAACCTTCCTAATCTATCAGATAAACAGGCATTTGCTGAAATTTATGAATCGAAGGTGATTATAGAGGATAAAACAAAGAGAACTGTCAAACACTTTTGTTACCCTTTGGGCAAATTTGGCATGAGAGAAATGGACATAGTAAAAAAGTGTAATTTCCTTACTGCTACAACAACACAAACAGGGAATCTATCTCTCAATCACTCTATTGATTTTCATTCTCTACCACGTATTCAGGTGAATTCCCTGACCACGGAAAAAGTATTGAAGCTTCAAATCAATGGATTTTACCCTGCTGTCCTTTGTTTATTGCCTGTTAATCAATAAGCATTCCTTTTGATGAATTGACAATAAATGAATGGGATGTAATTGTTTTGCACATCTTCATTAACAGACAATCTTGCACTAACTTAATAACTTATTAATAAGGGCAATGTAGTTGTTACGGAAAATGTCCTCAGAAAAGGTTCTCAGAACATGTTTGTGTCCATGAAGTCCAAAGGCAATCCTCTTATCGTAATGTTCGACAAGATCAGCAAGTTTATCTGCCATTGTTTGATAATCCTTTGGCCTTACAACATATCCACTATTATTATCTTCTACAAGAAAGGTGGCATCGCCTGCATCTGTTGTAACTACAGGCAAGGAATAGTTGAAAGCTTCCATTATACTATTTGGCATGCCCTCAGAAATGGAACTCATGAGGTAAATATCTGCATTTAAATAGAATGCTTCAACTGATTCCGGGTTTATTACCAGTTTTACATTCCCCAACTTTAATTCATTTATCCAGTATTGAATACGATTAAGGTATTTGCCATCTCCTATAATAATATACTCGATGATTTTATCACTGCAAATCATATTAAGAATACTAACAGCCTTCAACGCTGTCAGGTAGTCCTTTTCAAATGTAAATCTTCCAACGGACAATATGGTTATTTTCTCGCCAGGATTTCTTTTCCTTTCCTTCTGCAGATTACTGATGCAATTATGTATAACAGATGATTTATTGATTGAGAATCCTCTTTTCACGAAAAGGTTCATTCCGTAATTGTTGTTAAATATCACATGATCAAGAAAAAATTTCTGTCCAAGCCAGGTTACCCAGAACTTTAAAAACGGAAGATATGAACTCCGTACTCCTCCAATGCATTTGATACCAGTTGTTAGTGAAATACAGGCTGCCATGACATTATCCAGAGTCAGCATACCTATTAGAATTCTGATGTTATTCCGTTTAATGTACATTCTTAAGTGCCACAATCTTGTTAAAAAATTTCCCGAAAGCTGGATATAGTTAATCTTTTCTCTTTCAATGAAGTCAAGGTGTTGCTTAAGTCTTGGCCATTTCTTCTGAACTATGTAATGAACTCTATATGTATTTCCTAATGCCTTGGCCAAAAGAAGACTCTGTTTCTCGGCACCTCCCATATCCAGTGCATTCATTAAAATAATTATGTCAAACCTATCAGTCATAGATTCCAATTTAGTTGTGTCAAAAAAACGAGAAATCAGCCAGTTTAAAGATCTGTTTTTATCATGCTTGCATTTTGATTCATACTGTTTATCAGTTCCTCCAGAATTAATTCCTGAGGCCAGTATTTGCCTTCATGAAACTCAAGTTTTTCTCCATTTAAAGTGTAGTACCCGGAAATCCCATTGCGCCTAAGTTGGCTGGGAGATGCAATATCTATATTTATTGAAGTCTCAATAATTTGATGGGTTTGTTCTTTATCAGATTTAAGAAAATCCACTGCAAGCATAGTACTGGGCATCACTTCTTTTACTTTAAAAGCCATTTTTACTGCATCAAGAGGCAGCAGGCCTCCTTCTGATGTCAGACCCGCTCCAGAGGCTCTGAAATCATTACGTGGCTTCATCCGGTAATATCCAAAAATCTTTTCACCTATGATTATAATCCTTAAATCATAGAGTGCATCATCTATGTACTTCTGGAAATAAACGTAACCCTTATGCTTAAAGTAAGGGAACCCTGAATTGACACCAGTGGAAAATGCCTTTCGGATAAATCTTTTTGCGGCAGACCGTGTATTCAGTTTCTTAACACTGAAAGATGATGACCCAACATTAGCTTTACTTACCAATGGATAACAAAAACTATCCAGTTTAGCTATGCATTCCTTTTCATCAAAGGATATGAATGTTGGAATTATTGGCAGATTATGTGATGACAATAGATAGTATACTCTGACTTTGTCTTCATAAGTCCAAAGTTCTCTGGAAGAGGGATGACACTTTATTTTAAGATGATCCTCAATGAAAGATATTTTTGTTATCTGCTCATACATAGAGGCCGGATCCGAAAAAGGTCTCCAAACTATCAAGTCATAATTCCTGGCTTCCTGAATCCAGTTCTCCGAGTGTATTTTAAGGAATGAGTATTTTATATCATTATTCTTGACAAAACGCTCAAACTTTGGCCAATAGGTTATCAACCCAAAAGACAGGTTATCTTCGTCCTTGACAATTCCTACATTTAATTTACATCCTTTTAATACAATCTTCTCCGCAGTTTCAATATATTCAACAAGAGAGTCCCATTCCCTTGCATTTCTTGCCTGAATTCTTTTCTGGATTATCCTTTTTGTAAAGCGATTCGTTTTAAGATACCAGCCCAGTTTACGCTTAATAATTCTATAAATGTATCTCTTCATGACCTTAGGTTTGTTTATAATTATGATTTGCAGATAGGTGGGTCCTGATGCCCAATATTTAGTTTATATTTAAGAGAATCTCTTGCATATTCCGACAGGGAAGCACAATTAAAATAATTATATATCTTCCTTTGATGTTGGCTTTTAATCAAAATATTGATTAGTCCGGTCCGCTTTAATAAAAATTTTATATACCGGTTTTGAACGAAAAGATCAGCTATTAATTCTGTTCTGTTCCGGTGTACAAATTTTTTCCATTCTTCCAAAAGACTGGCATCATTTATTCTTGTATTAATAAGATCTATTTCATTCAGTATACGTTTTTCAATCTCCCGTGAAATTATTAAACCTGGTTCTCCATTGCACTGTTCGTAAGGAATCAGGCTGTAGTCTTTAAGACTTTTACCCTCTATCGTGAAGTTTAGAATAATGCCATTGTTCCAGGGATTGTTTCTTATTGTTGGCCAATCAAATATAAAATTACCAAGACCAAAGAATACATGACAACTACCAATTTTTTGATATCCGCTTAACACATGCTGATGGTTACAAACAATCACATCCAATCCTCTTTCAGCCAGAAAAACAAAATTCTTATAAATATCGGGAGTAGGCAAGCCGTAAGATTCTACTCCACCATGGTACAATAATATCATGAAATCGGAATCTTCCCTATAACTTTCAATATCTTGAAGAACAGAAATTATGCTAAAAGGATTAGCGCCTGCATTATTAGCACTTGCCACACTGAATTCTCTTTCGCAAACATTAAGGAGACATATCCGGACACCATTTATCGTTTGTATGAAGGGTTTTCTGGCTTTTTCCAGGTTTAATCCTACTCCAACCCAGCTGATTGAATTGTCAGCAAGTATATTAATAGTCTCGGTCAGACCTGGCTCTCCGTAATCAAGAATATGATTATTTGCAAGGGCAGCAACATTTACATTTAAGTAGTTTAACAACTCAACAGATCTTGGCTGTGCCTTGAGGTTTGGCCCTGACTTTTTTATCCCTTGTGTTTCTGATGTCAAGGGACATTCAAGGTTTGCTATAACAAGATCACGGTTTATGAGAGCTGTTCTAGCGTCTTCAAACATATCAAATTGACCTTGGAGAACCATTTTCCCCACCCTGTTAACAGGGCAGAAATCGCCAACGATTGAAACGGTTACTTCACCGGAAGCAGGATTATGTTGCCTTGAATCCATTAAACAAATTATTTATGATTTTAGAATTGTCAGGATAAAACGGTTAAGCCTTTTAGCCTGTTGCAGATAATTAAAGTCACCTTGTACCAAATCATATCCGTTAAGCCCTATGCAGGTAGCTTCCTGATAATTATTGAATACCTTAACAATCTTGCCGGCAAAGCTGTCAATATTGCCAGGTATAGCAATGAAAGCATTTTCTCCATCTCTCAAAAACTTATCTATCTCACCTGTATTTGTAATTATAGTGGGTTTTCCAGTAGCCAGGTATTCACCTAATTTAGTAGGAAATCCACCTTCAGCCTGTTTACTTTTTGGCCTGGCCAGGGCTAAGGCTGCTGCGTTATTTAATAATCCAGGAATATTCTCACGGTTTACATACCCGGTAAACTGTACCCTGCCTTCACAGTTGGACTCTTTAATTAAAGCATTATACTTTCCCAGCAGGTTTGGTTCCGGCACTTCTCCAATCAGGATAAGTTTCAAGTCACCGGCATTATGTATTTGTTCAAGTGCCTTCCCGAATGCCCTGATGAGGATGTCAACTCCATCTTTTTCAATGTCCATGGCTCCGCAGTAGGCAATATATCGCGATTTAATATCTTGATTGCAATCTTGAAACTGGAATCTTGCAGGATCTACAATCATGTTTATAATCTGCACAGGAATATTGACCTGCCCCTCAAAGTGCTTTTTAAGAGCTTCTGAGATAACAAAAAGACCATTTATTCTCGCAAGAATTAAACGTCTATACAAAGAATAATGCAACCTGCCAACAAGACCTCTTTTCAGTGCTACATCAGGATATTCTGTTCTCTCGTGCAAAACTTTTATGCCATGTCGTTTACACAAATTAAGAAAAGGCAAAAGCTTCCATAAATGAGTATCAAGTAAAATTACCAGATCAACCTTACCTCTATTTATAAGTTTCTTAAGCTGGTTTTTTCCATCAGGAATGGAAGGAACTGAGATAAGGGACCCATGATTCTTAAATAGATCAGAGAAAGGGTTCTTCTTGAATGTGTTTATAAATTTTATTCCGTCAATATCAAATGATGATCTTTTATCCTTTTGTGGTCCGAGAAGAATAAATGTTACCGAGTTCCCCAACTCACATAATCCTTTTGAATATGCCAGGTGCCTGTTGGCTGATGCTCCTCCATCAGGATAATGATCAGACGAGATAATTACAATATTCAGTTGTTGAGTCATTCAATAACAATAGATTAATTGGAATAAGACTTTGGGATTATGAATAACATGGCCGCTTATAGCAACAGCAAGGTTTCTCTTGACCCACCCATGAAAAAGGTTTAAAAGGATTATGCCTCTACCATAACTATAGTTAAAAGGCTGTCCGAAAATTAATACTCGCAGTAATGACATAATTCTTTTTTATACCCAAAAACCTGAACTGAGAATATTTACCTGCCAGTTGATTTGTTTGAGTGTTATTTTATATAATACTTATCTTTCTCATCATTTGTATTCACATAAACTACTGATACTCATTAGCTGTCGCCCTGTTCAATTGTTTTATTCCTCTAATTAATAACTCTTGCTCTAGTAAGAAACCAAAAAATAAGGATACTGACTTCCATATTTCCTGATATAAGATTTTTATTCATTACCTCTGATATGTAACTGCTTTCATTCGTAACCCAAGAAAGACCATACGCAACACTTTCGACCATTCTAATAGTAGTTCTATTATAATCGGCACACCTAATCCGGCCAACAAGCCAACACAGAACAAAACTGTGGTATTTGTGATATTCATATTCATCAGAATGATTCTTGATCCTGCGGTTCCAAATACATGGAAGAGATATATTCCGTAGGCAAAATGGCCCAATTTAGATAAAACCGATATGTTCCTTCTGATATAAAACAAAAGAACTATACCCGAACTAGCAGCTATGAAGCTTAATAAAGTATTTTCCAGGAAATTTATTTCAATTCGATTGACCAGTAGATACTGATGCACTGTTATTGCCACTATGAAAATTATTAATAAACCTCTTATTATACTTTTATTTGTAAAAGTGCTCCTGTAACGCTCAATGCCACATCCTAGAACAAAGAATGGAAGCAGATTTAAAAAACCATTATAGCTAAAGAAATTATGTTCAAGATGCGGTAAAAAACTACGTCCGATTGCGGTCACAATGAATACTATTAACCATTTCTTTTCTGTAGACATAAGTTTGAAGTGGTCAATAATGGCAATAAAGATGAAGATTATAAAAATTGACTGGAGAAACCAGAAATGCTCATATGGAAACAGATATATTTTCCACATATTTGCAATTTCGCTTTTTGAATTTGTACCTGGAACAATCTGTTGCAGTATAAAATGTAAAGTGCCAACAGTAATCATAGGAAGCAGTATTCTTCTGGTCTTACCTTTTAAGAAATTAAGCATATTACCAGATTCAACCGGTCTTAGAGAATACACAAATCCTGAAATCACAGTAAACAAAGGCATTCTTAAATACTCGAAAGAACGGTAGAAATATCGCCATCCCGAATCGTTACAAACCCGTAACCCTTCCTCTGAATTTGTACCTATTACATGACCTGCGACCATCATAATTATCGCAATTCCCCTTAGTGTTTCAATGGAAAGGTCCTTTGTCCTTGATATCTTATTCTGCATAAATTATTAACGCAGAATCATAAGGATATTATAACTGATCCTCTTCAATTTTTGGTTTTTGTTAATATTCAGTCTTGGAAACTCCCAAAACAATACTTTATTACCTATCTAGTCGATTTTAAATAGTCGACCCTTAACAAGTCTTGTTTTTCAATAATTCTGTACAGTTGCATATTTTACCGACCAGTTGCCGGTCAGTAAATCCAGGACAAAATAAATGGCATCCCGGATCTGCCTTAATCTT
>MWEH01000009.1 GCA_002070965.1 Firmicutes bacterium ADurb.Bin080
TTTATATTGATTAAAAAGTGATAAGATATATTCATCTGAAAATAATTGAAATAATCGATGTGCTTCATTTTGAGTTGCCTGATCATTCTTAAAACCATTCATGGAAAGTCTTTCTCTCAGTTTATTCGGTTTCCCTATCCATATTGTTTCTGTTACATAAGGAAATACTTTATTAATTAGGTCATCAATCTTGTCATCCAACATGGGCTCGCATGATACGCTTGTTTGGAATCCATTGTTGAATGCATATTTAAGAGATTCCAATCTCTCTTCAAAACTTGGAGCATTCGGTTCCCAGAACCTTAGTACATTGGAATCAGATGAACCGATGGTAAAACGGAAGAGAATCTGGTTTTTATATTCAGTAAAGTAATCGCATATTGCCTTGATGCAATCAAGATGAGGTTTGGTTACAATAAGCACCTCGTTTCCAGCTTCTAGAATATGATATAAAAAAGTCATGCATTCATTGAGATGTTCCGGCGTGATGTCATGACTGGAAGGAAACATAATTCTTCCATCATATTTCCTGAATCCTTTTTGTAACTTGTTTTGATTTACGGTTTCGTTTTTCCAGTCGTCCTTTGTATTGTGCTTGTGCTGAATATTCATTGCTTTTGCATAACAGTATTTGCAATCATGACTGCAACCCTTGATGAGATTTTCATTTCTTCCAGCCCATTCCTTGGTTCCGAATATGGTTTTAGTTTTCATGGTTTGTTTTTATCCTTTTCGTTGTTTTCTGAATTCATTTCCTTCTTCACTAAATAGATGACCGGATAAGCATCGTTGCCCGCTCTTATGTCAAGCAGAGTCCATCCGCATTGGAGATAAGTCTTGAAATCATCCTGAGTGAATAATTCCGCTGTTTGATAGGGATCATTCGGTTTCATGTGCATTCTCCTTTACTTAATTTGATTTTAATAATTTATTATTTAGGTATTTGTTACATGGTGTTTAGAAAATATCCTGCTTTGAGGAAACAAACAGAGGCACTTCAGATACAAACTGATGTGGTTGATTCTGGTTAAGTTACTATTTCAACAGGTGTTGAAGCAGCAGCCACTTTTTTACTTCTCACCATTTATTTTTTTTGGTTAATGATCTATTCCACAAGTAAATTCCATTTGTAATAGATTATTATAAACCCCTACCTCCCAGGTAATTCCTGCTAATATCTTCTTGTTTAATAGTTCCATTGTTCTACAAAACATTATTAAAAAAATAAAAAAATCTAAATGGTCCCAGAGGAAACCCGACCCGAAGGAAAGGGTTTTCTGAATTAAGATATCTTGTTATATCTTATTATGTCTTGTGTTTTTCAGATCCTAACCATTATGAATGGTTTAAACCTGATCTCGTTTTACAGACCCTCGATATAAATTTTACAGACCCTCGATATAAGTTTTACAAACCCTGTATCCATATTTTACAGACCCTACATCCATTGAAATATTATTTCTGCAATTTGATTTCTTCATTGTTCTTGTTTTTCCTTTTGACAATATATTTCAATCCATAAAGTCCGTCTTTTTCTTTTTCATACGAGTCTATCAACCCCTGATTAACCAGTGGCGTTAAAACATTTCTCTCAATCGTGTTTTTCAGGTTGGTGACGTTTTTATCATCGAGGTTTAATCTTTGTCTAATGGTTTCAATTTTGATGGGAATATTCTTATAGTCATTGTGGAGTAAAAACCTTCTATAGAAGACCTGGGAATTGTAGGGAAGGTTATAAAACCTGTTATCCAACCAGTCATAACTCTGGGACAGAAGGTTATGCGCAAACAGTTCCCCTAAAACCGTATTAAAGGAAATATAATATTCCCTCAGCGTGACGATTCCATCAGCTCTTGTTTCCTTATCCACGTAACCGAATTCAAACAGTCTGCTGAAGAAATTCATGTTGTAGGTCTGTTCTTTCGCTTTTTTCCCGTTCCACAGGCGAACAGGAAATACCAGTTTGAATTCAACACGCGATGTTTCCAGAAGCAGGTTCATGATTTCATTGGAGCTCATGTTCTGGGAAGTGTTCTTGCGGAAATCCTTGTCGGTAAACCTTATATTATATCTGGTGTTTTGTATCCTTTGAATGTCCTGGTCATTCATTATTGTTTTGTTTACGGGAGAATTACTGCTGTTGCCGGCAATGACAGATTCCCTTGTGGCGATACTTTTCATGTTATTGAAGATGGGTGCCGCGTTCTTGGGTAAAAGGTCTTTCCCTTCCTTCAATAAGAGATAATACCCGATAATATCCATAACCATGTAATTCCTCGCTCCCCAGTAATCATTGATGTAACAGACACACCCAGATTTATCGTCTGTCCACTGGAAGGGGAATTCAATCGTGTGGTTCTTTTTCCTGATTACCGGTGGGATAGCTTTGTTGATTCCCCTTTCGGATACGGTTCTCCAGTCATTGCTTTTAGGAACAATTCTGTTTATCGTCTGGGATATGGCGTTGATAATATTCTCATAACGCTGGTTTTCCTTCTGGTAAGGTTTCATTTCCATCAGAAGATCATAGTCATTTTTGAGTTTATCAATATCAGCGTGACGGTATTTGGGCTCGGGTAATGCGTTATAGTCGTCAATGATTCTGTTGAGAATTAAGGTTGTCTCTTCTTTGGTCATTGTAAGAATCCTCACTGCTAGAATTTTGTTTTCTTGTTGTTGTTTTCAACAGGTTTGTCTTTTGTTGGTTCATTTCTTTCACTGACAGTCATGAAATTCTTGTCCACCTTCAGCTGTATTTTTCCCGTAGTTCCTGTTCCTCGTTTTGCCTTGAAGACAATCAAATCAATATTACCGTCATGATCTATTATTGTGTCCCAGTTTTCCTTTAATATATATTCGCCATCTTTCTCTTCCACAGCACCGAGTATCCCCAACCACGACGCTTCATATTCAATTGATCCCGACTCTTTGAATGACGCCATACTCAACCTCTGACCTGTTTTATAACTGTCTCTCGCCAGTTCTGAAATTGCTATGACCGGCGTGTTGTTTGTCTTCGCTATTTCCGTAAGTTTTGAGAGAATGTCATCGATCCTTAATCGTTCATCACCTGAACCTTTTTCAGTTCGTAGTTTCCTCAGGTAATCAATGATAATCACCGGTGCTCTGCCGTGTATCTGTCTAATCTGGTTGATCAGGTCACACCACTTTTCCACCTGAATCATCTGCTGGACGACATATTTCAGGGACATTATCTTTTTAATGTCTGGAATTTCCCAGATTTGATGCAGATTGTTGACTGTTCTTCGATTGAATAACTCAATGGATTGTCCGGAGAATCTTGTGAAGGTCCTGTGCTGCAATTCAGTTGCGTCATCGTCATAACAAAAGAAAAGAACCGGATAATCATTCAAGCAGATGTTGTCAGCAATGTTGTTCAATAAAACTGTTTTTCCGGACGACGGAATTCCGCCAAACAAGTAAAATCCCCCTCCTGAAAATCCCCCGTTCATGGAGTTTTCCAATTCTTTCAGGTTGGTGTTGGCAAAAGGAATGCGAACGTAATTCTTTTGAAAATTTGATACGGTCTTTTCCTTGTTATAAAGAAACGAATTCACATCAATTGTCTTTGTTTCTTTCTTGTTTTTCTGTTCTGTGATTTTTATCGAATTGAATACTGACTTTAATTCTTCTTCACCGAGTGGCGGTTTGACTTTCTCTTTGTTCCATAGCTTGAATGTTTCCCATATTTCGTTTTCCTTTAATCCCGTAGAAAATAGATGACCAACATAGGTTGTTGCACAATCGTTTCTCTCTCTTTGGACGCAACCGTTTGTCAGAATATCCAGATAGTCGCGTTTCTTATTTTCATTTGTTTTTATTTCAGGAATTTTCGTTTCAGGCAGGATTTCTGTTTCATCTGTCTTTAAAATGTTTACAAATTCTTTTTCCAGTTCGCTTGGTGGTGGAGCACTTCCAGCAATATCCTTCAAATATTCAATCATCCATGATGAGCATTCAGACGGTTCAATCTCAAAAATAGAATGACCTTCAATCCAGTCATACTGATGTCCCGAACCGTGAATTGATGGGGGAGCTGCAACATAACCACCGTCGGCACGAATATCTATATCCAGTTTTTTGTTTACGCTGTTCCTTATTTCAAAACCCGGATATTTCGCGTAAATGTGATGGCCTTTTCCCGTTTTTACCGCAACGCTGTCAGGGAATCCCCCCATTTCATCCGCAAAATGGACTGCCGCTGACGAATCCAGGTCAAAGACAACAAGATTGGACACGGCTCCCGTAACGATTCCAATGTTTGCGTCGGGATTTGTGTTGAACCAATGATTGACTTCCTCTTTTGTCGGGAGCACATCCTGATATTTTTTCCATGGGACCAGCGGCAACTTGCATTCTCTGTAAAACAGTTCCTTATAAATATCTTTTTCTTGTCTTGGTTCCGCCAGTTTTGCATTATTTTCATATTCTTTTTGAACCTTCTTTTTAAAAGACGTTGATCGAAGAACCATTGCCGGACTCTTCAACGGTATTACGGAAAATCCTTTCTCCAGATAGGATAATGCAATATCTACTTTATTCATGGTCGTGTCCTCCATCCAAACATTTGCAGTATTCGTCTTCGTTTAACGCTTTTTCCGCAGCCACGCGCATCCATTCACCCATGGATAATTTTCTTTCGTCGGTGATGGTCTTGATCTTTAAATAAATCTCATCGGGAAGTGCTATAGTTAAACCTTTTGTGAATTGTGCCTTCTTCATGAACTTGTCTCCTTCTAATAAAAGTGGAATTAAAGGATAATGATCATCCTTCATTTATATGTTCAGGTTCGGGTCGAAGGTCGGAGCAGGAAACAATCTGTGTTAAATGCATAAAAAAAGGACTCAGCTCCTGTTATAGGGCGAGTCCCTTTCGCAAAAAACCGCGGATTCCCGCGACTTTTAAAAATTATCAGGAAATAAATCCTCTTTTTTTGTGTTCATCGTTAATCCTATGTTCCAATTCGACGAAGTAATGAATATTGACCACCTGTAAATTGTAATATCCGTCATCCCCGATTAAATCCTCGTAAGTGAAATTAAATGTCTTATACAGGTATTCCTCGAGATAAGTTTTGCAATTGTAATTGAGAAAATGGTCTCCCCTTACATCATTGGGGTGATAATATCCCCCGATATAAATCCTTTCGGTCTTGTCCACTTTCTTGCTCTCGGGATTCCAGTAATTCAGCTGCCCAAACTTTCCGGAAGTCCCCCATGAAGAACTGTCAACGGAATACGCGGGCACATGGATTAGGTTTTCATAGCTAGCTGTCCCGAAGATGTGAATTTTCACGTCAGGATATTTTGCAAACTTGTCGAATACAAATTTGAGTGCGTCCGGCCGCGTGGCATAGGAAGAACCCAATGCGAGCATCTTATAACCTCTGTCGATGTAATATTCTATTTCGCCATCATAAAGACTGTGTATGACCGGAACGGGAGCCAGTCCCGACTCTTCCAGTTTCAAAAGATGTCTCAGGTTAAGACTGGAGAAAACATTTTCGTCGAAGTCTTGGTCTAGGTTGAAATAAAAATCATAATGCTTTCCCGCGATCAAAAGATAGTTGATATAATCGTCAATGTCAGTGGGATTGGGACTTTTCTGGTCAGTCCACGCTCCGCAGTCCAGAATCAGACCATCAAGCATTTTCCCTTTCTCGGCGATCATAACTTCCGTGTCACTATCCAGAAGAGCGTAGGAAATCAGCGCATACAAGGGTTTTTTTATTTTATCATAATATTTTTTTAATATTCTTGAATTCATACTGGATAAATAAATTATCATGGTCTTTTCCCTCCATTATTGAATATTCGCGAACTTTTTGAGTTCAGATATTTTATTTTCCAGGTCTTTGACGATTTTTTCTTCAAGTGTCTCAACGGTGTTTTCATTTTTCATCATGTAATCGATTATTTGGATGAGTCTTTTCCCCGAGGTGTTAAAATCAGCAGTTGCCTTTATTATCTCAAACGGTGATTTTTCCTTGCCTTTATTCGTAATTAATTTTTCATAATATTTATCGACGTCTCCGCCTGATTCAGCTATGGCCTTGGACTTCATTAAAAAATTATTGTCCATGACCGGCATATATTGCGTGAGACTCTTTACATTTTGCGGAGTTGCTCTGACGTTCACTTTTTCCAGTCTTTCCATATTCAGAGCGGTGTCCACCACCTGCTTAAATTGTTTCAGCTGTTCCCGGGAATCTGGATTAAACTTGATTCCGTATTTACGCATGAAGTCACCTATCTTATCTTTACCCTTATAACCTTCAGTAGCACGAATAAGCATCAGCAGTCTCTCGCTCCCCAAGAAATAATAATCATAACAATCCTGACGGTATGCTAATCGCATGTTGTCAATGCGCGTTCTCTCAGATACAAAGGGAACTTGACTTGTTGACCATGATTGCCAGGATTGACCAGCTTTCTTCACCAGCTTTTTAAGTTGAATTAAAATCTGACCACGATAAATACTGTATTTTGTGAAGACAGCATCCACGCCGTTTTCCGCAATGTTGAGCTTTGCATTGAATTCTTTTAATAATTCGATTCCCTTTACCGCTAAAGACTTTCTGTCAGATTCGCTTTCCGGAACGGGCGTGTTTAGGAAATTGGTGATGTCGGCAAAAATACCTGCATTATCAATTAATGTGTGCTTGTTCACAAATAATGTGACATTATTGATACTCGTAGCATCACCGATTGACGAGATATCAATCATTTCCGGTTTAATCTCTGCCGGCGTTAAATTACTTTCTGTATTGTTTGTTACATCTTCTTTATCCATTGTTTTTACCTCCCCAAGGATTGGTTTCAGTTGGTTAAAAATACTTGTCCAACCTGAGTAATCCGCAGACAAAGATATACTTCCGCAACAGGTTGACAAACCTCGACGCAATGTTTTTCGTTAATTAAATTCTGATAAGGGGATGGTAATTTTTATAAAATTTTTGGCAGGTAACTTAATCTGTTTTTAAAGTGTTTCCCCAAAGTTAATTATTTTTTTAAAAATCGTTCCTCCTTCCATGTAAGTAGTTTATTTATTTCTTGCCAAATTGTCAAGTCTGATTTTAAAATCGATGTCTCATAAAGATTCATAAATATCAATAGTTTACATATAGATTACAGCTAAAAATCAGCGTTGACATTTAATGAACCAGGTATTATAAATTAACCATGAAAATAAACAGAGAAAGCGAGGTGAAAGCAGACTTACAGCGGCAGGCGTCATGTTAAAAAATCATGACGGAAATTCAAAACAAAATTTTTTATTTGGAATTCTTTCAAGATTTAATTACCTTTTTTTCTGGGATTTTTAAAAATAAAATCCGTGATGCAATTACCTAACCTGAGTTCCAGGAAGGTATGCATCATGCAACAAGAGCAACAAAAGAATTTATTAACAGTCTCTGAATTATCAGAGTATCTCAACATCAAAGAAAAGACTATTTACGCCAAAGTAAAGGCAGGGGGAATTCCCTGTTACCGGTTCGGTTCACTCATCAGGTTTTGTCTGGATGATGTTGATGAATGTTTAAAAAATTGCCAGAATAATTATAAACCGGAAGTGAATCAACCGAAAGGCAAGAAAAACAGAAAAAAATCACCAAAATTATCAGATAATCACGTTGATAAAATAATAAGAAACATCATTGACGAAGTAACCAGTAAAGACTACCATAACGTTAAGGGAAATCAGACCGGATCGAGACCCATGAGGAGGAAAATTATGGGTCTATATGAACGAAACGGAATCTGGTGGATGTGTTTTACTCACGCTGGACGACAGCTGAGGCGTTCAACTGAAACAAAAGATTACAGGTTGGCGCAACGGATCTTTGACAAATTGAAAGGTGAAATAGCGGAAGGCAAATGGTTCGAGAGGTTGCCTGGTAAAGATTATACGTTTTCGGAATTGATGGACAAGTATATGACGGAATACTCGGAAGTTAATAAGAGACCGAGCTCCATCAGGCGTGAAAAATATATAATTAAGAACCTGAAAGGGTTTTTTGGAAAGAAACGTCTGACGGATATTTCACGGAATAATATTTCCGAATACAAGGCATTAAGACGGGAACAAAAAGCTTCATCTCGAACAATCAATCACGAATTAGCTATTATGAGTCATGCGTTTAATCTTGCCATTAAGAATTGGGAATGGATAAAGGAAAATCCAATTAAAGATGTATCACGGGAAAAGGTGCTTAATACTATAGAACGTTGGTTGACTGCTGAAGAACAGGGAAATCTTATTAAGGCATCTCCCCCGTGGCTGCAGGACATTATCGTATTTGCGGTCAACACAGGATTACGGCAGAGTGAAATACTGGATTTGAAGTGGCAACAGGTGGATCTTTTCCGAAAAACGGTTACAATCTTTGAACAGAAAAATCAGGATGTAGACACGCTACCGTTAAATCAAAATGCATTAGCCGTTCTTTTAAAAAGGGAAAAAATGATAGCGGATAAGTCGGAATATGTTTTTCCAAACGTCTTAAATAAAAGAAAAGGCAACCGTGAGTTGATAACCGCATTTCACAAGGCTTTAAAAAAGGCGGAAATTAAAAAATTCCGGTTTCACGATCTGCGGCACACATTCGCCACGCGACTTGTTCAGAAAGGTGTCGATCTTTACACTGTTCAAAAATTGGGAAGATGGAAAACGATATCCATGGTCACCAGGTATGGACATCATAACATCGAAAGCTTGAGAAAAGGGATTAAGAGGATTGATTCGAAAGGCGGAAAAGTTATCACAATTTTATCACAACGCCCTGAAAATGAAAAAAGGCTTGTAACACGGAGTGTCGCAAACCATTGAATTTACTGGTGCCGGAGCTCGGAATCGAACCGAGATGCCCTTGCGAGCGGGGGATTTTGAGTCCCCTGCGTCTACCAGTTT
>MWEH01000010.1 GCA_002070965.1 Firmicutes bacterium ADurb.Bin080
TTGATGTCACTGCAAAAAGTCAAAAAAGTCGTATCAGCAAGCAGGAAAAACCTTACCGAATAGCGAAGTATTATAGAGAAAATAGAAGAAACACAACGATAAACCAGAAATTCGGAGGTTTTTCAAATTGTTTAAGCCAAATAATGATCATCTTCAAGGAAAAGTATTTAGCGATTTCCAGCGGTTCAACTCCGTTGTAGCTAAACGGCTTAAAAATTCCTGGTCAATGGTATTTTATGAACAGGTCTTCTGCCTTATTAGAGAAGAACTATTTGCTCCGCTCTATAGTTTGGAATGGGGAAGGCCCAACTTTCCTATCAATATACTAGTAGGCCTGGAGATTATTAAACACTTGTTTGATTACACTGACCAGGAACTGCTAGATCAGTACTATTTTAATTACCAGGTACAATATGCTCTGGGAATAGAAAATATCGGTGAAATATACTTGGGAGAACGGACCTTGTACAACTTTCGAGAGAGAGTGGTTCGTTATTCCAAAGAATATCCCGAAAAGGAGGCTCTGGCTTTTCAACAGTTTGAAATACTTACCCGGAATTTCCTTGGTTTAGTCGGGCTTAAAACTGATGAACTACGCATAGATTCCACTTTAATTAGTCCCAATATCAAGAAAGCCGGTCGTCTTTCCCTGGCTCATGATGTACTGGCACAAGCAGTAAGAGCCATACCCGTCGCTTATCGCAGCGAGAATCTAAACAAAGTACTGGAAGATTCCTTCAAGAACAAATTATTATACCAGACCAAGAATAGCCAGTTAGACAGTAGATTACAGGCTGTACTGGATTTAATGAGTGAAATATATGTCCTATCCCAAAACCATAAAACTATCGCTGATTTAGAAAAGGTGAAAATCCTGCTGCGCTTCCTCAATGAACAGGCTAATTGCGATGAAAACAGCGGGCGATTCAAAGCCAAAGCAAGCAAAGAAGTCAGTTCCGATTCACTACAATCAGCGTATGATACAGATGCTACTTACCGGGATAAGGCCGGGAAAAAAGAATCGGGTTATACAGCCACATTCACCGAAACCTGTAATAGCGAAAATGATGTTCAGATTATAGTTGATTACACAGTCGAACCCAATAACAAGAGCGATGTAGAAATATTTCAGGACCGTATGGATATTATCAAAGATAATACCAATGCCAGCGATA
Source organism: Firmicutes bacterium ADurb.Bin080 (assembly GCA_002070965.1). Classification (GTDB taxonomy): domain Bacteria; phylum Bacillota; class Clostridia; order Christensenellales; family DTU072; genus MWEH01. The sequence continues at coordinate 1,176 of MWEH01000010.1, forward strand.
TTTACGCTGATGGCGGTTACTACGGAGAGAATGTGATAAATAAAGCCAACTCCAAAGGTATAGAAATCCAGCTCCATTACACTGATATGACTGGCAAAACAGCCCCCGAAGGACAGCTACCAGCTCATCACTTTGTCTTTAACAAAGATATGGAAATGGTACAGTGTCCGGGAGGCCAAATTCCCAGCAGCAGCAAGTACAATAGCAAAACCAAGATAACTACTAGTCATTTTCCTAAAGAAGTCTGTAATAACTGTCCTCATCGGTGCAATTGTCCTCTAAAGGAACAGAAGAGAGATATGGTAGTAAGGATATCCAAGAAATCCATACTGGCATCTCAAGTACGGGAAACAGTAAACGATCCTCACATAAAACACGAAAACATCAGCAAACGCGCTGCGATTGAGGGAACAAATTCGGCCATCAAAGGATGCCAGGGTGCAAAAAGATTAAGAGTGCGCGGTAAAATCAAATGTACCTTACAAATAGGTTTTAAGGTAATTGGTCATAATTTCAAACAGATATTTAGGGCTTTAACCAAACAGATCAAAAAACCAAAGATAAAAACAAAGGGGTTATTGTGCCCAAATCCAAATTAAAAGGGTGAAAATGACAATTATGGTTCTTAGTATGGGTTAATTTGGTCCCAAAAAGCTCATTTTTCAAGTAAAATCTATTATCAATGTACTGAAAAATTTTACCATAAGGTTGAGCTTAAGGAAAACACGCCTATTTGGCAGTGACATCAGAGATACGTAGTTTATTAAGCACAATAATCCACCTCCGATATAATTATTCTTCTATCGGAGATGCCTAATTATACCATAATTGTGAGATTTATTTATATCCTTTTCGTTCTTCTTATATTCTTCTTCTTGATATTCTTCTTTTAGCTTTTTAGCCTGTTCCTCAGATAACCCAATATACCAATATGGAATTGATTCTCCCCATTTAGCAACTTTAACACTAATTGATTTTAAGTCAATTTTCTTATCATTTTGTATATCAGTAAAAGCTTGATTGACAATTACATTTGAATATTTAGACAAATAGGTTTTCATACCAGCCAGTGAATAAATTCCTCTTTCATTTGCAATACCTTTCATCTCAACATTTGGTCTTTTCTTGAACATCTCAAGTAATTCGTCTACAACCTCTTTTTTATTTGTTCTAGCCTCATTTAATAAAAAATCGGAGAATTTTTGAACTTCCATAAAATAATTTTTATTTTCTTTATATATTAATAATTAATAACCAGAATTTCTTGGCTCTCACCCATATTTTTCTTCCTGGCCACTTTTTCGTAGTCATGTTTTATATTAACCACCTTATATTTACTTAATCTATCCATAAATGGATTTTCTATGCCTTTGTGTACGGATACGCCACTTAATGCAAATCTGATACCCTGCTTATCTAGTATATCCAATGTATCATATAGA
>MWEH01000011.1 GCA_002070965.1 Firmicutes bacterium ADurb.Bin080
AAAACCTGATGAAGCCAAAAAAATAAAATGGTCTGGGGAAATTCAACCTCAGAAATGGATGAATTTTTATACAAAGGTTCTATCAAAGTACGTAACCAGTTCAGAATTAAAAATTATCCTTAATATTGAAATTGATCAAGCTGAAGGCATTTCAAAACAAAAAACAGAGGAAATGAAAACAGCATTGCGGGAATTGGGGATGGAGGATGAACTGAAGTTTGATTAAATAGTTCTTAAAATTTAATAGCAAAATAAGCTTATGTTCTGTATGGACCTCCACTCCAAAGTGATAGCTCCAGCTTAGATAAATAGAATTAAGTATTTTTAAGAAATAGTCAATTATCTTAAAAATCCTGATTTTACCTTCATTTTCAGCCCTTTTTGCTTCCGGCTATCCTTGATATTTCCAATTCAATCCGCTATATTAAAATCATCAATCAACTCTGGGACCTTTCATGAAAAAACGAATTGTAATTATTGTTATTTCTCTTAGTCTTTTTTTCTTTCAGTCACTTCAAATTTCACATGCCACAGACCTCACCCTCAACAACACCCCCGCCCAAATCTATTTCAGTCCCAAAGGCGGATGCACAGAAGCTGTTGTAAAAGAAATCAGCCATGCTAAATCCGAGATCCTCATCCAGGCATATTCTTTCACATCAGCGCCTATTGCAAAAGCTTTAGTAAATGCCCAGAAAAGAGGCATAAAGATTGAAGCCATCCTGGACAAGTCAAACGTAACAGGTCAGTATTCTTCCGCGACCTATCTTTACAACAATAACATTCCGGTTTTTATTGATTCTGTCCACGCTATTGCCCATAATAAGGTCATAATTATTGACAAGGAAACCGTAATCACCGGCAGCTTTAATTTTACCAAAGCTGCGGAGAATAATAATGCTGAGAATCTGTTAATCCTGAAGAATGAGGAATTGACAAAAATATATATCCAGAACTGGGAGGCTCATAAAGGCCATTCAGATCTCTATGGCGGAATAAATTCTAAGGAAAGGTAAGATGAATAAATGACCCAGAACAGAATCAGCCGGTTTGATATTATCTTCATAATCAGTCTAATCGTGTTCCTCCTGTCTTTCAATTTCACATTTGCCACCCTGGCAGGTGCAGAAATGAAAACCTTCAAAAAGGAGTACTCTTATCAGGCAAGCGAATTCGATAGTAAAGCATCATCTAGGACAATTGCTCTCGAACAAGTTAAAAGATTACTGTTAGAGGAACTTGGTACTTATCTCGAAAGTAAAACTGAGGTTATTAATCTTCAGATTACAAAAGACCAAATTACAATGTTATCAGCAGGTATCGTAAAAACTGAAATATTAACTGAAAAATGGGATGGCAAAACATATGAACTGGTTGCAAAAATTGTAGCTGATCCTGATGAAGTAGTTAAATCCGTTGATATTTTGAGGAAAGATCGAGAAAAAACGAAGGAATTGGAAGAAATTCAAAAGAAGGCGAATAATGCATTAAAAGAGGTTGAAAAGTTAAAGAGGGAATTAGCGGACTCAAAAAGGAATAAAGAGACGATTAATCAATATGATCATGCAGTTCGGGAATTGAATGCGGCTGATCTCATCGAACAGGGTGTCGTCCTTTCCAAAAATGGTCGCTTAATTGGCGCAATAAACAATTTTACCAAAGCAATAAAAATGAACCCTCAATATTCGTGGGCCTATTATCATCGTGGGATTGCGTATAAGAAAATTAGTAATTACAAACAATCAATCACTGATTTTAATAAGGTGATCGAAATAGACCCGTCATTTTCATGGGCATATTACCATCGTGGTTTAGCTTATGGGAAAATAGGAAATAAAAAACAGGCATTGAATGATTATAGAGAAGCGGCACAGTTAGGAGATCGATATGCTCAAAACTACTTACAAAAAAATGGAATACAATTGGAAACAGTCATAAATGATAAATATGCAAAACTGATTCTTGATTATAAGTCGATGATTAACAAAGATCCTACAGATATGGGCTGTTTGATCGCCCTGAGGGAATTTAAAAATAGATTCTATAATTTAAAAAGAGCGGATAAGGCTAGTCATAAATCTAAATATGCTAATGTAATATCTAAATATGTTTATGAATGTAGAGACTCTGACGGAGGACCTGGCGGCAGTGAGAGCTGTGGCGACGCGGCAACAATATTGTGGCAGTCGTATGATGAGATTAGTGGCGTTTCTAAAAACAAAATTACTAGGACTGAAATATCATATGTGGCTAGTAAAAATTCTAATATCTTTCATGTTTCAGATTGTGAATGGGCAAAAAAAATAAATCAAAAGAACAGAATTATTTATAACAGTAGAGATGAAGCGATAAAGAATCAAAAAACACCATGTGCAATTTGTAATCCATAGCATCATTGACAGACCGTTGAATTCAGAGAATTGCTAATACCGAACATGAACGGCCAAGAGAATTTCGGAAGAGGTTAAAAGAGAGAGGTGGGGAATAATCCGGAAAGGAATTAAAATGCAATACGTTATTTTTTCCTTCTTTATCTTAATTTTTCTTGTCGTTCTGACCATTGAAGTATCCTGTGCCAGACAAAAGGTTATATGCGGCGCCAATGGTCCAAATACTGTCAACCCAAGAACTATTGCCCTTACAGATAATTGTCCTAACTGTAGTGAAGAAATCGACACCAATACTGCTGTCTGCAAACACTGTGGGGCGTTTGTCTGTTATTTTTGGTATAAG
>MWEH01000012.1 GCA_002070965.1 Firmicutes bacterium ADurb.Bin080
AATATCGGTTAGATATTTTATATCTATTTGGAACCGGCTAAATACTTTCTTTTGTTTTCGGACTTCCTGCATATCCTTACGTTTCTTATATTTTTTTCTTTTACCATTTTTTTGCTTCGTGATATTTATAATCTCTGATAGGGAGATACTTATACCCTTTACTAGCCAGTGCTAGTGGTGAAACCATTATCGGTGAAGAAGCTGAAGAACTCGTTATAGGCATTATCTATGGAAGTGAGGTCTTCCACCCAGTCGGTCTTTTCAACATATTCGGATACTACAGGACAGATACTGTTATAGAAGTGGAAGACCCTTCCTCTGAAGCGTCCTTGATATCGGGTGGCAGCAGGATTGGGATAAGTATCCTGCGATATCTGTTTAAAGGCAAAAGTAACCTTCTTAGCGTGATTGTAGATACGTGTCCCTAAATGGGTTACAAGAAATATTACGTTAACCTCAACAAGAACATTGGCTAATGTTAAGCTTTGGGATGTTCTGAATGGATAAGTAGTTATCTTCTTATATCAATATATTATAGATGTATATCCCCACTCCCCTTCTCAGATACATCTGTTAAAATAAAAAAAATAGTTTCCAAGTTTATTTTGTTGACATTAAATACTCTAATAGTGCCCCTATAATAGATTTTATTTGTTTCGGTAAACACTATATAGTAAACATTTTTTTTTTGAAAATAGCCCCTGTCCTCAAAAGAAACATACTCATCGTTAATGAATAATTTATGCACTTTGCCATTAAGATATAACAACTTCAATGATTCGATAAGATCATTGATTGGCAACAGATTGGTAGATGGCAGTAATTTGGAAGGATAAAATCCTTTTAATATGAAATGCGTTTTATGTTTGTATAGATAAAACGATATAATATGGTACACAATGATTATCGAAGCTGGTACTAGAAATAACTGTAATACATCCATATTTGGCTCAGAATATAACTATCAGTTAATGATGAGATGCAACCCACGCTACAAAACGTGAATGTAAATATGACCAGCCAACTCCTATGACTATAGAGGTTACTCCACTGGGATCAACCAAACCAATTAGCCCCCCTATAGCATCCATAATGTATGGAGAGTGAGGGCTTGTTATATCATACAAATCCCAATACTCCACACTATGGTCGTAAACGTCTTTAAAAGTTAGAATTTTAATGATTGTGTCTTCATCATACATTCCTAACCCTTCATTCAACTCAGCAACTGCTGCGTTTAATTCGGAACCTGGTCCTTTTTGTTCGTATATATTGATAATTGGGCTCATCTTATCAATTGTACCTTGATCAAGCAACTTATTTGCGATCATGTAATTCCACGTTGACATTGTCATATCATTGTTATTCATATCAGAAAATTGCATATTGTCAATTTCTACAATCATGCCCATACCGTTAATATCTGACAGAGCCATTTGGACTGCCGCATCGCATAAACTGCTGTCGTAACCTAGAGCTACCATATTGTTTCTAATGTCGCTAAAAACGGTTACTAAATCTTGATAACCTATCAAACCATCCGCGTTGATTAAAGGATCTTTTCTTTGGCACAGAGATTCTAGTACTAAATTATGAGCTTCACCAACGCTGTAGTCTAGTGTATTTTGAGTAGTATTCTCAATGCCAGTGGTTTTTTCACATCCGGTAATTATGAAAATAATTACCATTATTGACAGTGCTAAAACAATCTGTGTCTTCATTGTTTTTCTCCTCTTTGATATTTAGTCTTGGCTCTAATATAGAGTAAACTCAAACTCAGCGTTTTCATTGTAAAGTCTAACATCAGGTCTTCTCCTATTATAAACTACGCTGATCTGAAGAAGTACAGCATAAAACCACTTTAATAGAAGTAAAACAGATCATCATTATCTGTCAAGAAATTTCTATTCCAATATCTAAAAAGTTCTTTGGTGAGAATGGCAATAACCATTTGCTGTCCTATTATAAACCCTCACTGAAAACTTCATATTTCATCACCAGAACTTCAAATCGAGGAAATTAGGTCATAGCTGGAATGTTCTATGCTGGTAGTTTTAATCACTATTTCTTCAAACTTTTATCACAGAAAATTCAATTGGAATTCCAAAAATATTTGGGAGACACTAAGTGACGTTCCCATATATCGGAGGGCATTATATGTATAGTGTCTGTAGGCTGTATTCCTTGTGAGCGAGGGCTGTATTTCTGGCAATGAAGATACTTGCAGTTTCCTTATCGTATTGAGTGGAAGGGACTTGACTATCTTTGCGAGGGGTGCATAGTAGCACCTATAAATCAACAGTCAGGTAACCGAGAAGGAGTTCAAAATGACCAAGCAAAACAAAAATCGCAAAGGACAGACAACGCTGGAGGAGATGGTTCAATCAGGCAGTCAACTTATCCTGATGCCTGACGATGGGGTTTCAGCTGCAGAGCTTCGTGTCTAACCAGTTGCTCTTTTATGCGTTCTAACAGCGTGGCTTCCATTGTATCTCCTTACGAGCATTATTGGACTCTCAATCCAGAGCAAGGAAGCCATGACCATGTATAAACACAAATACAGATGCATAAGGATGAGACAGAAAAAGACAAAAAGTTCTTGACATAGATATGGGCATAGAATAGCATTAAATTGTAGTCATGGTAAGGGAGTTCAATTATTACAAATTGTTCTTTGGTTAGTAATACTCTAGTAATGATGTAGCATCACATAACCTTGAGGCTGTGTTATCACAGAATGGAGGATCAGATGAAAGTGATAAAGGTGGTGGCATTGGCATTGCTCCAATGTATAATTGCATTTA
>MWEH01000013.1 GCA_002070965.1 Firmicutes bacterium ADurb.Bin080
GGCTCAATCATGTTGATGAGGTTGGCAAAGTTTTCCGGTTTTCCGTTGTGAGGAGTGGCAGAGGTAAGAATCAGCGACTCACATTTGGTGCTGAGCAATTGTGCTAGCCCTCCCCGCTGCGAGGAGCTGTTAGCAACAGTATGGCACTCATCGATAACCACAATGTCCCAGCGTGTTTTCTCGATATAGTGTTGAAACTTGGCATTGTTTTTCAAGGTGTCTATGGATACGATGGTCTTATCGTAATAGTCGAAGGGATTCTTGTTGATCGGGAGTTCAGATTTGATTCTTGAAATCCCGTCCGAATCCAGGCGCACCAGTGGAATGGCAAATCGATTCCATATCTCCTGTTGGAACTGAGACAGGATGGACTTCAAAGCCAGGACCAATATTCGCTTTCCTTTGCCCCGCTTGATCATTTCAGCAAGGAAGATACCCACCTCAACCGTTTTGCCGAGACCCACACCATCTGCAATCAACAGTCGGGGCCGGGGAAGTTGAAACGCTTTTAATGTGGGCTCCAACTGGTAATCAGCCATGTTGAAAGCAGCTTTGTGGGCCACAGTTATGCGATTGCTGTAAACGGTGGAATTGCGAATATGATTTTCGATGAATAGTTTGGTCTTGCGGTATCCTTGATCGTAATCTGCAATCAGCCGGGTCTCTGTCGGATCGATCACACGAATCGTATGGTCGATGCTGGTGTCGAATATAAAGTGCTTTGCCTTTACCAATTCAGAAATACCTTCCACAGAAAGAATCCATTTACCGTTGTTTTCTTCCACATCGGTAACAATGAAATCCTCATTTCGATTGGTAATGCGTTGCCCTGGGGTGAAGTTCATTTTTATTCAACTATTGTAAGTTTGTGCTAAGTTCTATTGTCTAAAAACAGTAAAATAAAGCTCCCTGATTTGATTTTTTCAGTTTTTTGTATAGCGGATTGGCAATCACCCAATCTTTGATTTGTATATGGTTGTCAAATTTCTCGATTTCTGTTATATCTGATGAAATCAACGCGGAAAGATAAGAGACTTTGGATATATTTAATTTATGTTTTTGCTAATTTTTTCGGTTTTATGCTTTACCGTCTGTTTTCAAATTTTGGTTATCAATATGTCAAGCTATGTTGTTGCATCTTTTGGTTGTCTTTCTAACATAGCAGGTAACGGTGACTTGTATGTGGTCGGGTGGGACTCCGAAAAGAAATAGTGTCAGACCCGCAGGAAAGCGGGCGAAAGGTCTGAGTTGTCAGACCGCAAAAGTCCCCTCCTGCCATATTCAATGTGTTAGCGGTTCTTGTTTTATTCATATCTGGCAGTCAGGTAATTGATTAAATTATTATATCTGTTTTTATCAATATTTGCCAATAAAGAAGAAGGTGTTATTATTTTGTATTTGTCTGGATTGGTTAAGCATGATTTCCAAATTTCTTCCAAACTTCCTTTCGTCGTTCCATTCGAATAGGCTTTTCTTCTTCTGTTGGTTTTTAAATCATTTTTTAACAAGTCATTATTTTCGCTAGGAATAACATGAACATGAATGTAATCATCAGCATGAATGCTTTCATTTATTCTATTTTTTGCATCAATCATTTGTTCTGCCCACAGGGTCTGCCGCATTAATTGATAAAACGGCTCGAAAAAATAAACTGAACTTTTATAGTCTTTTAATTTTATTTTGAGTTGGCTGGATTTGTTTATTAATTCAGAATAACGATCTAATCTGATTTTTCCACTTTTCTGACTTCCTTTTTGATTGTTTTTACCGTCTTCTGTTGATTTATCAGTATTTCCATAACATTCAGTATATTTCCACTCAATAGGAATTAAGATAGTTTTTCCATTTTTGTGTTTAGCAACGATTAATGCATCTATTGAAGTACAATTGTTACCACGTGTCGGACTTTGTCCATTTACACACTCATTCAAGTAATCTGTGTCACTAACCACTTCAAATGAAATAAAAGCCTTTGTATTATTTGAGTCGTTTGCAATTTCTAATACATCAATTAAATCTGTGGATATTGTCTGCGCAAGACTTAAAACAGCATCTCTGTCAGTTCTTATTACAAACAAATAGTTTAAGCAAGCAATTTGAGACGACAAAATATTTCCTGTTGGCTTTTTCCCTCCCCACCAAGATATTTTATTATGTTCAAAATATGACAATATTAATTTTTGCGGTATTTCTCCTAAGAAGTTATTTTTCCAGTTCGAAAGCACAAATTCTCGTGGTATTTTTCTATAAATTCCATTGAAACTGTCATTATTAAAACATTTTCTTTTTGGAGCTTTCTCCCGTTCATTATCTTTATATTTACTCATATTTATGTGTTTCTTTTTGGGACTGATTTAACATGACCGCTAACTTTGTTTATTGATTCTCTATAACCTCAAATTTGGGGGTGTAGATGCTGAAATAACGTGTATTATTTACTTCTGAAATTTCGTACAAAAATTCCCCTTTTTACCCTCATCTAAGGTTAATAAAAAATGTAAATCATGGAATTTACCAATGTCAAAAATACTAACTTCATGTGCAGACATTTGAACAACTTAACTGTTTCTAGAACAGAGCTATGTAAATTTAGTCCTTATTCAAGAATAATCAAATTTTTGTGCAGAAAAAAAAAGAATTGGATCACCTTATTTTCTCTTCTCGAATAACATTGCGAATCCATCCAGCAATAGTCCTAATATCAATATTACCGCTAACATATTGACCTTTAAAAATGTTTCTGATAAACGGGGAACTGTTCTTGCATGCGGAAAAATAAGTATCCAGAACGTCAAAACATGACGTAGTGGACAAAAATTGCCTTCCGGAACAAATAGCACAAGGGAAATCTCGGCGTTCCTCTACCCTATTTCCCGTTGCTATCTGTTCCGAAGGCTTCTCTAACGAGCCTGTCAGCCAAAAAACCACTCTAGTAATACCCTTTTCCCGGTATGATATGGCGCACCCCGCCTTTGGGATTCTTCACATCTCCTTCATAACGGGGGATCAGGTGAATGTGCACATGAAAAATACTTTGTCCGGCCATTTC
>MWEH01000014.1 GCA_002070965.1 Firmicutes bacterium ADurb.Bin080
CTAATAATTACTGCAAACTGATTATTTTTGAATATTAATTATACTTGCAGAACAAGGGCTAATTTTTAAGGCCAATTTTAGGGTAATTTTCTTTTTCCTATTTGACAGAAAGAAAAGGTTATAATAAGAGATGAATATTTTCTAAATAATAGAGGGCGAAATCAATATGGTAAAAGAAGGGTATATTATAGATTACATTTCTGGACTGGAAGTTAAAGCAACACCTGAAGAACTAGAAGCTGTTCAAGTTTTCTCAAAACAATTAGTTGAAGATTATGGCTATCCAATAAAAAACATTCAGACAAGACCCCAGTATAGGGTAAAAATTAGACCTTCAGATACAAAAAAAGAGTATCCTGTTGATATAGCTGTATTCAGTTCAGATAGTAAAAATGATGATAATCCCTACATAATTGTTGAATGTAAAAAAAAGAATAGAAAAGATGGAAAATCCCAATTACAAGATTATTTACGATTTTCTAAAGCATTTCTAGGCGTATGGTTTAACGGAGAGCAAAGATTATTTTTGAGAAAACTTGAACAAGATGGAAAAATACAATTTGAAGAAATCCCAAATATACCCAGATATGGACAACGAGTGGAAGACATAGGAAAATTTAAACGAAAAGATCTAAGACCTACACACAATTTAAAATCAACATTTAAGGCTATAAGAAATCATTTGGCAGCAAATACTGTTGGAGCAACTAGAGATGAAATTTTGGCCCAACAATTGATTAATTTAATATTTTGTAAAATATATGATGAAAGGTTTACAGAACCCAATGAAATTGTTACTTTTCGAGCAGGTGTAGATGAATCGGCTGCAAAAATAAAAGAAAGAATATTGGATCTTTTTGAAAAAGTAAAAAGAAAATATAAAGAAGTGTTAGATGAGAATGATAATATAAATCTTGATGAAAAATCAATCGAATATGTGGTCGGTGAATTACAGAATTATTGTTTAATTGAAGCAGAGAGAGATAGTATTGCAGATGCTTTTGAAACTTTCATAGGACATGCATTAAAGGGTGGACAAGGTCAGTTTTTCACCCCAAGAAATGTTGTTAAAATGATGGTTGATATACTTGACCCTGATGATGAAGATTTAATAATTGACCCTGCTTGTGGGAGTGGTGGGTTTTTAGTTGAAGCATTAAGACATGTGTGGAGAAAATTGGACATTGAGGGAGAAAAATATCATTGGAACAAAATAAGTCTTCAAGAAGAAAAAATGGAAGTGGCATTAAATAGGATAAGAGGAATAGATAAAGATTATTTTTTGAGTAAAGTTGCAAAAGCTTATATGGCAATTATTGGTGATGGTAAAAGTGGAATATTTTGTGAAGATAGTCTTGACAATCCTTCAAATTGGCATCAATCAACAAGACAAAAAATTGACCTTGAAAAATTTAGTATATTATTGACTAATCCTCCATTTGGGAGTAAGATTCCAGTTAGAGGAGATGATAAATTAAAACAGTACTATTTAGGTCATAAATGGAAACAAAATAAAAAAACTAATGAATGGGAAAAAGGTAAATTAAAAGAAAAAGAAGCACCACAAATCCTATTCATTGAGAGATGTATCCAATTACTAGACGAAGGCGGAAGAATGGCGATAGTTTTACCTGATGGGATCTATGGTAACGATAATCTAACTTACATTAGAAAATTTATTCTTGAACAGGGAAGAATTCTTGCAATTATAGATATTCCTATGGAAACTTTTATGCCCAATACTTCAACGAAGACATCAGTTCTAATCTTTCAAAAAAATAGAAATTATTTAGAAAAAAATTACCCTATTTATATGGCAATTGCAGATAATTGTGGGCATGATAGACGTGGAAATAATAAAGGTGAAGATGACATTGCAAAAATTGCAGAGGATTTCCATGCTTGGAGAAAAGAGAATTCAATTAGTTATTAGGTAATAAAATGATAAAAACATTCTCAATAACAAATGAAAATTTAGATACAAATTGTCGTTTAGAACCATCTTTTCATTATTATGGAATCGTATTAAAACAAAAACTGATTAATAAGGGGATCAATTTCGTTAAATTAGATGAATTGTCCGAAAAGATATCAGATGGAGAACATTCTCACATTCCAAGAATTAATAAACCCGGAATTAGATACCTATATGGAAGAAATATCAAAGAAGGCCTAATTAATTTTGATCCAATAACGGATGATTCCTATATTTCAGACGAAAATTATGATTCTTTTAAAAGAACACATATAAGAGATGGTGATGTTTTATTAACAATAGTCGGTACAGTTGGTAAATCAGCAGTATATAGAAAGCATTATGTAGGAATTGCAGGCATACCCCGGCACATAGCAAATATTAGATTGAAAAGAGATACATATATTACTCCTGAGTTTTTATCAGTTTTTTTTCGTTCGAGGCCGGGTAAATGGCAAATTCAAAATATAACTACAGGTAACATTCAGCCATTATTATCAATAAAAAATATTAGAACTCTTGATATTCCCCTTCCTGAAAAAACAATTGTGAAAACAATAACTGAACAAGAATTAAAGGCAATAGAATATGAATCCGAGGCTTTATCCAAAATAGAAAAAGCAAGAAATTTATTTTTAAATAAAATAAATTTAGATCTGTCCAATGTTAGCAAAAATCTTTCTTTTTCTATTAACCTCGATTTTTTCAAAAGTGCCGATTTGTGGATCCCTAAATATTCAGCTCCAAGGTATTTGGAAATCTTGGAAATGATTAAAAAAAATTGGAAAATAGAAAAACTTGGCAAACTTGCGACATTCAAAAAAGGAGATGAAGTGGGTAGTATAAATTATAAGAAATATACTGAAAAAAGAGATGATGACATCCCATTTATTAGAACTTCAGATTTTGTGAATTTTGAAGTTGATAGCTATCCGGACTATTATGTAGAAAAAGAGATATCAAATTATTTAGATCAAGAATTATCAAAAGGAGATCTTCTTTTTACAAAAGATGGAAAAATTGGATCTACAGCGTTTATAACCGAATTTGATAGAGTTATTATCTCTTCAGGAGTTCTTAGAATAAGAGTTAGCAACGCTGCAAAAAAGTTAAATATTACTCCTGAATATCTCTTCATAGTTTTATCTACAGAGTATACGGGATTGTATCCAGCAATTCGTAGAACTGTTGTTGCATCTACTATCCCTCATTTAAGAGAGGATCGATTAAAAGATATTGAAATTCCAATCATTGACGAGCCAAGCATTAATACAATTACTAAATTAGTAAGTGAAGCTTTTATTTTAAAAAATAATAAAAAGATTCTAATGGTAAAGTCTACAGGCCAAGTAGAAGAAATATTTCAATAAAATATTACCTTAATAATTAGGTATGTATATTAATAAATACTATTTTTATTTTAATTTCTAAAATCAAGATAAATACATTAATGTCTTAAATAAAACACAGATGTATATTTACTTCGCATAATAGACGTTATGCGAAATTGTTATGAAAGATATTTATAGTTTAGAAAACTTAATAAAAATAAAGTATATGCTAAACTTTTATAAAGTATATTATTAATAAATATATACGTATTATAGCCCGTAAAAACCTAAAGAGGTAATTTAGATTGACAGGTAGTATTGATTTTAACAATTATTCTGAGGAAGATTTCGTAAAATTTGCACTTGATTCCTTAAAGTATGAAATAAAAAATCAACGAGAACAAGAAATACTCGGTAAGACTAGAT
>MWEH01000015.1 GCA_002070965.1 Firmicutes bacterium ADurb.Bin080
TGTCATCTCTCACCTCAATTAGTTTATTCTCTATATCACTCTTTTCGAGGTGTCCACTATGACTATACCAGTTCAGAATCATCCTACTTTTTTTTCGTCGGCATATTTCGCATGAGATTCACATCACTGCTATACGGCCTTCTGATTGCGTGCATCACTACAGAGAAATCAGATGTATAGGACATGGTGTTAATCGGTGTAATTGTATCTCCATTCATTTCAAAAACCGTCCACAAAGTACCACCAGTATTTGAAGGCACATTAAAAGATGCTACAAGATTGCTTCCTCTATATACTCGCACTTGTGCACCTGAATTTGAAAGAGCATTACTATCGCTTAATGACCGGTTACTAAAGTCATGGATAGAAAACCTATAGACGCCACTTATTTGAGAATAGATTGTAGTTGTTTCAGGTCCATAACTGGATGTATCATCCAAATCAAGTTTGACATACTCCGGCCACGTACTACCGGAATTAGCATCCGCAAGAGGAAAATACATGTGGAATCTTGTTCCATCGAGAAGTGGACCGGTTAAATGAGAATCCAGGTCATATGGAGTATCACCCCATGTAAGGATGATCCTGGTTTCACCAGAAGATAGAAGTGGTGTTATAGTTCCATTCTGACTAGCGGTTGTAGAACCACCGATAGAGATTACGGAGAAATAGGCAGTATTGTATCCACTGCCGCTTACCATTGCTGTATAATTCCCTGCTGCTATGTTTGAGAAACCATAAGCGCCATCACTAACTGTTGTAGTTGAAGCAATTATAGCGCCTGTGGTCACATTTATGCCTACCCGCAAGTCAACAGTTAAACCGCTGACACCAATACCAGTTAGTGCATTTACAATATTGCCGCTAATATTTCCTGCTCCTGAATGTGCAACATCTATTTGAAGAACAGCTTCAAGATATTTGGTAGTATTGGCATCAATAGTGATGTCATAATAATTTGCTGTTATATAGCCTGTTTTTGAGAATTCAATTCTATACCCACTTCCAGCTGGGACAGATAAAGAATATGTGCCACTCGAATTCGTAGTTCCTGTTGTGATCTCTGACGATTCTTTATAAACCTTAATTGTAACCTCACTCAGTGCTGTATTTGTTAACGCATTTTTTACACTACCTGAAACTGTACCTGGCTGAGTATAAGTGGTACTTGCAAATGCTAACAATTTTCTATAATCTATTAACCCAGTTTTTTCATAGCCAGCGATTAGATGGTCAAGTACTTCAAACTTAACACCTACATCAGCTTGAATCCCGCCATATAAGTTCCACCACGGATTTGCAGAGACATCGGCATCAAGCTCTAAATATCCCGTAATGTTTCCGTATGGGCCAGCTACACCATAAAGCATGAGATTCAACTGTGGACCGGCATAGACTTTAAGTTCAGCATTGGATGATAGAGAAGGAGGCTCATACTGGAAATCTTTTGAAAAATTACTTATGGGTTCCCACTGTCCATTATCATAAGATAATCCAGCAGTTAGAGTCGCTTTCTGAGTAACGCTGCTTGTTATGCCTACAGAGACTTGCCCGTCAAGTCCAACATTTACTGTAAGTATAGGTGTTATGACAACTGGCACATAACCCACCCATACTGTAAACGGCGTAAAGCTATATCTCGCAATTTCAACTTTTTCACTGATATCCAATATTGATGCGTTTGCAGCTAATTCTATTTGCGCTTCTTCTGTCGTCGTATTTGTAAAGGTTAACTTCTTAAGTCGAGAACCATCGATTGTCACACCAAAGTTGAAAGATGGGTTGAGTGATATGCTACCATTTGCCCTTATTTGATCATTTGTTGTTTCCGAATTCTCATCTTCATCATAAAGAACTACATCATTCATTTCCAAATAAAAGCTTCCGATAGATTGAGCTGATTTCTGGGCTTTTAAAGATACCCCTCTCTTTGAAGCAATATTCGATGAGATATTATCTGGAGTTAATGTTTGATTAATCTCTAAGCTTCCTTTTTGTATTGCATCCGTAAGGCTAGCCGGGGTGGTTTCAACAACAACTTCATTTCCAGATTGCGATACAGCAGTCACTTTACGAAGAAGACCATTAGGGGCAACCTCACCGGAGCCAGTAACGATAACATCGCCTGGCGATAAAGCTTGAAGTTGGGGCGTGGTATTTGAAAAAGTTAATTCTGAGCCATCATCCGAAACAGAGGCTAACTGGTGTACGGAAGAATCATCCAACACTTTAGTAGTTGACCGAATGACAGTATTTTCATCTCCTGAACTATCTCCACCACCTCCGCCGCCACTGCAACCCAGAGCCAACAAAAACATCATTACAGAAAAATACAATAAAAACCGTTTGCATATTTTCTTTTTATTCATGGACACGCTCTCCTGCATAATGCCTATTCTCCTTTCGCCCCCTTATATTATAAATTCTGGGGATAGATTATCCTGCCATAAAAAATCCCTGGTTAAATTCCTAACAGGCTATAGTTTTTCTTTTTGTATAAAAATTCCCTTATCGACCTTCGAGAAGAAAGTCTGATAATAGTTACCATCCTCGATTGGCTTCACATTCATTACCCCGCCCTGATTATCCAGTGTCTTAACCTGAAAATTGACACGCACTTTAGTTTCTTTTCCAAATTCGCTTACATTTGCCGAACACTCGATTATGGAATTCTTTTTATATCTGGCTTTATCTCCAGCCAAAAGTGTTGATAAGATTGCTTCACCAGAATTTTGTACATCTACTTCTTTTGTTGAAGTCAATAAACCCAATTCAGTATTTGCATTTTTTACAATAAAGCCGTCATCTTGAAGAACATTTAACAAAGCCTTCATAACCATTTTAGTATCATTGGTTTCATATGAGCGGGTCTGAAATTCACGAATTTGAAGTTGTGTTTTTTCCGGCACAATGGCGCTCTGTGGAACACAGCCCAAAACAACAAAGGATAACATAATGAAAACCGCAATAATTTTTTTCATGATCGCCTCCAAGCATTAATTAGAATTTACTGGTATGATATGATAATTTTTCTACCCGATTATTATTATTGAATTTGATAACCACGGTTAATGTCTTTTGGGTATGGCTTGAAGCCCCGGCATTTTGCGAATGACTTCCACCTACTCCGCCAAGAATTAACACGGTACCTGCTATTCCCGCAGCACCAGCACTCCCGCCGATACTACTAGTGCTATTTGAATACGATGCTTCTGACGCAATTTTATCGTAAATCCAGGTTTCTTTGTCGCTGTCATCTTTTGTAACAATATTAGGAGAGCCCAACGCTTCCGCAACATCAGCCTGTGACATACCAATCCGGATTTCCTTTTGAACAACACCTAAAGTCATTTCGCGTTCTTTAGAAGATCCAAGGTTTTGTTGATGCTGCGCAGCTGTCATCATGCAACCAGTTTGCAGGAACAAACCTATACATAAAACCGCCAGAACAAAATAATTTTTTCCAGTCATTTAATACCAAATCTCCTTTCACAAAAAAATAACCCATGCTTCACCTAAAGATACATGGGCTTAATAGATAATTGAATGCTTGATAAAAACGATTCCAAAGTTATTTATGTCTATCTGTCTGTGAAAGCAGTATACGATCATTTACCCTCGAAATCACTTTTCAAAATTTTTTATTTCAGACAACTATTTTTTTGTAACGAAAATGTTAAATTTGAGATATAAACAAAAGTTGTGTTTAGGAAGATAGGTGGTGTATCCACCGGTTGGTTGTTTCGCGACAGTCAGCC
>MWEH01000016.1 GCA_002070965.1 Firmicutes bacterium ADurb.Bin080
GCTGACAGGCCGGAAGAGCTTCCTGACCGTGTGAGGCAGGTTCTTTTGTCAAGGGCAGAATGAACTACTGTCATACAATACTCCCCTGAATTAAGACCACTGGTTAAGGCTATATTTGACATCTTTAAACCAGTTAATAACAAAGAGTGCTTGACTTTACCGTATTTAACCTTATATTTATCATTATGGATGTTCTGACGAAAGAACAACGGTCAAAAAACATGAAAGCTATCAGGAGTAAGAACACAAAGATGGAATTACTTCTGGCAAAAGCTCTTTGGGCTCAGGGCGTTAGATACAGGAAGAATGATAAAGCAATTTTCGGATGTCCAGATTTAACAATAAGAAAACATAAGTTGGCAATCTTCGTGGATAGCGAATTCTTTCACGGGAAAGATTGGGATAGAGAAAAATATCGTATTAAGACCAATAGAGAATTCTGGTGGAAAAAGATAGAAACAAACCAGAAAAGAGACCAGACAGTAAATGAATTTCTTGTAAATAATGGCTGGAAAGTTTTACGATTTTGGAGCAGGGATGTCCACAAAAAATTGAACCTTTGTATTTATAAAATAAACGCTGTTATCAACGAACAAAACATGGTTAAGTATTCCGAAATACGGAAGAAATTGAATATTAATATTAATAAACCTGAGTTAAATGAACTGGCTCATCTGACCCATTTTTTGCAGTCGTATCAGAATGGAAGTTCTTCTTTTTTTGAGAAGGAAGCATTGAGGTACTTACATGCAGTGCAGTTTAATGCTGATCCTCTTGATGAGCCTTACTTCCAAGCCAGGCTTCCAATAGAATGGGACATTCCCTTTCCGCCAGTTGAACATCCCAAGTTTACATTTATTGACCTATTCGCTGGTATTGGTGGATTTAGACTTGCATTTCAGGAATTGGGAGGTAAATGTGTCTTTTCAAGTGAATATAATTACTTCGCCCAAAAGACTTATGAAGCTAATTTTGGTGAGGTTCCATTTGGAGATATAACAAAAATTGACGAAAAAGAAATCCCTGACCATGACATTCTTATTGCAGGATTTCCCTGTCAGCCGTTTTCTATTGCAGGGGTAACGAAAAAGAATGCACTGGGTAGAAATCATGGATTTAAAGATGAAACACAGGGGACTTTATTCTTTGATATAGCCAGGATAATAGAAGAAAAGAAACCTAAGACTTTTTTCCTTGAAAATGTTAAGAATCTTGTTTCGCATGATTCAGGGAGAACATTCATGGTGATTTCCAATACCTTAAAGGAGCTTAATTATACCATTTATCCGAAAGTATTAGATGGTAAACATTTTGTGCCTCAACACAGGGAGCGAATCGTAATTATTGGATTTTCTAATGATTTTTTCAAAGGAAAAGAAAAGTTTGAGTTTCCTGATATGCCAATAGCTGATCATAGAATAGTTGATATACTTGAGAAGAAAGCTGATCCCAAATACACTCTGTCTGATAATTTATGGGAATATCTTATCAGATATGCTGAGAAACATAAGGCAAAGGGTAATGGTTTCGGATATGGAATGACTGATTTAAATGGCATTTCAAGAACATTAAGCGCAAGGTACTATAAGGACGGAGCTGAAATTCTTATCCCACAGAAAAACAAGAACCCAAGGCGATTAACTCCAAGAGAATGTGCAAGATTACAGGGATATCCGGATACTTTTGTTATTCCTGTTTCAGATAATCAGGCATACAGGCAGTTTGGTAATTCTGTAGTAGTGCCACTTATGAAATATGTAGGTAGACAATTAGTCTCTGAACTTCTCAGACATGACAAGCAGTATTCTCCAATACGCCATACAGACAGCCCAAGAGTCTGACATATCCTTCTCCAAATTCATTACGGCCAATGACACAGGAACAACTGGGGGTCATCAGTCGGGATATCATATTCATAAGCAGGCTTGGCAGCTATTTTTTGAAAGTCCGGGGACAAAAGGTAAAAATTCTGAAAAATGGATTACAATTAAATGGCAAAATGATTTTGAAACAGAAAGCAGATTCATTTACTATGGAGTTGGTACCAGAAACGAATACAGACTGACAAGATTCGGCAGGGGCTTTCCATTTTTATCTGACGATAATGTCGGCGACCTCCTTGTTATTTGTAGGAAATCACAAGATTATTACGAAGCGTTTGTCATTCAAAGAGATGAAGAAATTGAAATGTTCTTTGCCTCTTTGAATCTGACAATCAATGATACAAATAAGATAATTCCTAAGACAGGTCTATTGCTACCTGAAGACAGGATGTTTAAGTGTTTCAGTGATTACATTAAATCACTCAAAGTTGACTTTCCTCCTGCACTGGAGCTTTCGAATAATGCCAGACAATGTTTCAATTCTGCTTATGATATTACCCAAACCGATATACTAAATAATCCTGACAAGAATTTATTAAGTTGGTTAAATGCTGAATTTCAGCTTTTTAAGGTAATTGAAACCGACAGGTATTCTGCCAGAATCAGAACACCCTTCTTATCTGTTGGTGAATTGGTAGAAATTGCAAATAAGGTTTTAAACAGGCGCAAAAGCAGAGCAGGGAAATCATTAGAAAACCATCTTGCAGAAATCTTTCATCAGTTCAATCTATCCTTTGAAACTCAGGTTGTTACTGAGGGCAATAAAAAACCGGACTTTATCTTTCCAAGTCAGGAAGCATATTTAAATCCTGAATTTGATAGTGACAAGCTGAAAGTATTGGCCTCCAAGACAACTTGTAAAGATCGATGGCGTCAGGTTTTAAATGAGGCCGACAGGATAAAGACCAAGCATTTATTCACTCTTCAACAGGGCATCTCCTCTAATCAATTGGAAGAAATGTTAAAATATCATGTGCAGTTGGTAGTTCCCAGTTTATACATCAAAAGTTTTCCGGAACAGTACCGCCCGCAGATTATGACCTTGGGTAGTTTTGTCAATTACATTAAGGGTATACAAGATTAGGTATTTAGTTATGAATGACTTTCTTTGATAATTTCAAATATAGTTTAATCCCTAACTGTCAGATTAAGTTTTGACTAATTGATGTTAAGTGATTAGCAATTCAACTTGTTTGTAATTTCAATCAGTCTGTTTATGTCCGCGTCATATTCCCCGGCATGTTCCTTTGGGAAGGTGCCGTAGCCTTTCATTCTCCTTGAGAGAGAGTCTTTCAATAGTCCCCAGATGATGGTTCGTTTTGCATTAATGATTCTTTGAAGGCTCAGATTTTCTTTTAAAGTGCCGTATTTTTCTGATAATTCACAGATATAATCCTTCGCTTCCTGAATTATAGCAATATACGACTCTATCGTCTCTTCATCAACATCCTTATGCACAACACTGCAGCAACTGGAGCTTTGATTCAACAGCATCACCTCCAGTTCCGCCAGGGAGTCTTCAACCATCCGCAGGCTCGATGACAGTGATCTTGTGTGATTCTCAGGCAGATTAATCTTCTTTCTCATTTTATGTATCGACAGAATGGTTTGTAAAGGTATTGAAAATCTATCTCTTATCTCCTGGTTTTTATGATGTCTGGTAACGGGTCATCAAGAACAGGACTTGAACCGATGCGAGCGTTAAGAAATGCTCCGGTGGAGCATTTTAGCGAAGCAGTCAGCTTGCAGGGCCGGTGTGAAGAAAATGTCCGGTGGGTATTTTTAGCGAAGGAGCAAGAATGAAGGAAGAACCCTGTGATTAATAGCAAATATGTTGATGTCCATGGTTTTATATGGATTTGTATTTACTCGTACGAATTGGTTTGGTAGCAATTTTGTTGAAAACTATTTTATGGTTTTACACTGATCTTCCTCTACTACTTCTCATATCAATGAATTATTTTGGCTTCATAAAACCGTAATCATAATGAGTGAACTTTATGGTCCTGTGCACACAGTTTTGGAATTGACCTGGGAAGTCAGGAGGGAAATCATTCTAGTGCTACCTGAAGCGCTCTGGGATCATAAGCTATATTACACTAAATCGGAATTTTATACCTACAATGATGAGGGGGATCTTGTAAGCGAGGTTGAAAGGGATGAAAAAGATGAAATAATCCGTCAGATTGAATACACTTATGACAGTGATGGATATCTTGCCGTGGAGACAATATCTTATCCCAACTCCGGAACCACTCAGAAAGTTCACAAATATGATCAAACAGGAGACCGGAAGGTAATTCAATCAAAATCTGAAGATCTCTTCAAGGAAAATCATACTGTCAATTTTTACAATAAGAATGGCTTGTGTGAAAAAGTTGAAGAGTACAATTACAGGGGGGAGTTATCCGGCACAAAATACTATGAATATGATGACCAGGAGAACCTCGTCAATATTAAGACTCTTGATAGTTCTGGAAAGAAAATCATTGAAATAAACAATACATTTAATTCACAGAATATAAGGTATAAATGTCTCAGTAATTTCTGGGATCCGATAATTCGAGGGCACCAAATAAAAAGAATAACCTATTTTGATGAACATCAAAATGAGACCAGAAAGATCTATTTCAACTCCGAGATGGGGATTGAAAGATTTAATGTTTATGAATATGAGTATGACAAATATTCCAACTGGACAAGTCAAAAGACCATTCAAAACGGCTATCTGATCTTGCGAAGAGAGAGGACTATTGAATATTTTGAATGAATTGGTCTTATTTACACCCCCTGAAAACCTGCCACCCCAGACACACTGATTGGAATACTTCCACAAAGATTAACAGATACTGTTTATTTTGACTATATTAAACAATGAAAAAATATACTATAAGACCTTCCATTTCAGAAGAAGCACTTGATTCATGGATTTGGACAAATGATGAAAGTTTAACCTTTAAAGGATTCATAGTTATAAGAAATCCTGTAAATAAAAAATCCATTAAAACATTTAAAAGAACTCTGGATAAGAATTATGAAAAGATCTATAATGATAGAGGCACATGTGAAATCGACCTTAATAGTAACACTAAATATCTAGTTATAAATGAATACTTTAGAGATGTTCTAGGTATAGAAAAACATCAGGAAGTAGAATTAGAAATAGAAAGAGCGAAATTCTGCGAAAAAATATTTATTCATTGGACACACCCAAATCCAACAGTTCAAATTGCATTTAGAGCATCCACAATTTCAATTCTAATCAGTTTAATAGCATTAGCATTAACTATTTATTCTATATGCCTGACTGTGATGGTCTAGTATATCTGGACAATTTTTTTATCAAAGATAATTGGTTATGTTGAAAAGAGGAGGTTTGGGGGAGACTCATAACTCGGTTTTTTGTTAATAAATCATGCAGCTCTCTGATATACAATGAATGGCGGGTTGTTCCCGATTGAAGAATGATCGCGCCTTTCATTGTAATACTGAATAAACTGTGAACAGATATGGTATAGTTCATTCCCCGTCTCTGGCCTCTCAAGATATATTTTCTCGTATTTAATCGTTCTGAAGAAACGCTCAATGTAGACGTTATCAATGGCTCGACCTTTTCCATCCATAGATATACGGACGGTTTCAAGGCTTTTTACATAATCGACATATTCATCCGAGGTAAACTGGCTACCCTGATCCGAGTTTATGATCTCAGGACGCCCGTATTTGTTTACTGTCATTCTCAAAGTATTAACAACCCATTCAGCTTCCATAGTGTTAGACAAACTCCAACCCAGGATGCATCTGCTATATACATCCATAATGGCCAGAAGATACATGTAACCCCGGACCATAGGGATGTAAGAGATATCCAGAGACCATACATGGTTGGGCTTTTGGATTTCCAGATTACGAAGCAAATAGGGATATTTATACCTGGAAGGATCAATGATGGTAGTGCGCGGCCGGCAATAGACCGTCTTTAAGCGCATGATCTGCATAAGAGAACGTACATGGCAACGGCCGACCTTATGACCTTTTTTCTGCAACTCATGCGACATCCTTCTCGTTCCTCTTGTAGGATCCTCAAGATACAGCTTATCAAGCATCTCCATTAACTGTAGGTCCTTGTTACTGGCTTTTGACGGCGTATAGTAGAGCGAGCTCCTGGCTACACCAAGAAGTTCACATTGATGACATATACTTATAGGGCTTTCTTGCCGGTCGATCATCTTTCTACGTGTATCCAGCGGCATTACAGAACCTTTTTTTTTAACCAGTTAATATCTACTGATAATTGTCCGATCTGATGGACCAGTTCCTCGTTCTCTTTTTTAAGCTTCTTCACCTCGGAGGAATCATCCTTCCCGGTATCGAAAACTTTCCCGGCGTTGGCTAGAAACTCTTTCTTCCAGTGGGTTATCAGGTTCGGATGAAGCTGGTAGATCTGAGCAAGTTCAGATATGGTCTTGATCTCTTTGATTGCCTCTATGGCAACTCTGGCTTTGAAATCAGCTGTAAATGTTCTTC
>MWEH01000017.1 GCA_002070965.1 Firmicutes bacterium ADurb.Bin080
TTCCTGGATGTTCGAGAGGTGAGCAGTTGAAGCTGCCATAACTCCTGCGAATTCCTTAATGACATTAGGTCCGAGTGTCTGAAGAGCATTAAGTACTTCAAGGAACTTACCAGTCTGGTCAAGTTTTGCATAAGCTTCAGCTTTTTCCTTGATACCCTTAGCTTCAGCTGAAAGTTTAGCATAAATTGCCTTACCTTCTGCCTCACCCATTTTGACAATCTTAGCAGCATCACCATCGGCTTCTGCCACCTTCTTGAGACGAATACCTTCTGCTTCACCTTCAGCTTTCTTAATAGCTGCCTGTTTTGCACCATCAGCTTCGAGAATCTGAGACTGCTGAACTGCTTCAGCTGTTACGATACGAGCTTTCTTTTCTGCTTCGGCAGGAACGATTTTTTCGGCAAGGTATCTTTTTTCTTCCTTAAGAGCACGAGCTTCTTCCACCTTAGTCTGGGCAACTTCCTGAGCAGCTTCTGTTGTTGCCTGAGCTTCAACAACTGCTTTCATTGCCTGTGCCTGAGAAAGAGGTCCTGCCTGGTTAGCAATCTCATTCTGAGTGTCAGTGAGAGCTTTCATTTCAGCTTTCTTAACATCCCTTTCCTTATTGGATTCGAAAATTTTCTGGTCATTGATGTTAGCCTGTTCGATACCGGCTCTTTTTGCAGTGGTAGTTTTTATTTGAGCATCTCTTTCTGCTTCAGCTGTACCAATATCAGCATCCCTTTTGATTTCAGCTGCTCTCTTACGCCCGAGGTTCTTTATATAGTTATCGTTATCGCGGATATCCTGAATATTCAGGAAGTCGATATTGATACCCATTTTGTTAAAGTCATCGTTAGCTTCTTCAAGAACTGCTTTGTTAAGTTCCGTTTTGTCTCCGATAAGGGATTCCATCGACATCCTTCCAACCACGGCCCTTAAGTGGCCTTCCAGGTTATCCAGAATATTTTGGTTAACTTCATCGTCGCTTTTTCCAAGAAATCTTTCAACAGCAACCATAAGAATATTTTTCTCTGAAGCAAATTTGACGTTAGCGACACCTTCTACAGTTGTCATAACACCATCTTTGTTAGGAGCATCCTTTACGGTAACTTTAAGAGTCCTGTTTGAAAGGTTCATAAATTCAACTTCTTCCAATATAGGAATTCTGAAGAACCCACCGCCGGTTACGAGGCGATAACCTTTTTCCATAGTAGATCCATCTGCATTCTTAATCATTTTCTTTCTACCGAAAATGACCGCTGCCATGTTAGGCGGGATGCGGATGTAATTTTTATTGACGAAAGCCAATAGGGAGGCGAGAAGAATAATCGCACCCAGAACAATAGCACCTAAAATAATGTAAGAATTCATGTTACTTGTTTTTAGTTATTAATTTGTTACTTACTTTGTTTTTCAATTATAAGAGTGTTTCCAAGTCTTCCAACAACTTTTACAATTTCATGTTGTTTAACTTTTCCGCCATTCTTTTCCTTAGCTAAATAAAGCTGATCGCCACCTCCAGAATCCACTTTTACCTGACAAGATCCTGAATTTGTAGTTTCCACAGTCACTGAAGCTTCTTTTCCTATAAAATTATTTGAATCTATATTACTATGACCCTGAAATGAATAAAGAAACTTCATAAGATAAAAAGCAATTGCTCCAGCAAGAACGCCGGATAGCAAACCTACTATAACCTGAGCTCCGACAGTTTTTTCAGAGAGAAACATTGCTCCTCCTCCAATACCAAAAGCCATCAGAAATGCAAAAATAGTTCTCAAAGAAAAAAGCTTTGGACTATCTACATCGCCACCGTCATGGCCAAAATCATGACCAAAATCATGACTCATGTCTCCATGATCAAATTCCCCAAATATCAGAGAACTTAGAAGACCAAGTCCACCAATAATAAGGAAAGCTAAATAAACGAGATGAATTTTTTCCATTTTTTGTATTGTATGAATTATTTGTTACTTTTCCAGGGGAAAGACGTTTTTACAGGAGTTGATTTAGGCATTTCCTGTTTTTCCTGTTCTTCCATCACCGGTTCTGGTTTTTTAGAGCTTACCGGTTCTTTATAAGAATAATGATCGCGAATTTCCTCAGTTGTGTTTCTTTTTTGAGTAGGAAGGGTTTCGACAACCACATAAAAAACATCTACCAATTGAAAAAACTGGACCCAACGATATTTTTTTGTCTGGTCGATAGATTTAATTACATCTTCAAGATATAATTCTGTTTTTGTTCCTTTCCGAACTCCTTCATATTGAATTTCGGATAAAAGATCTTTGACATTAAAGATTTTGTACGACATTTTATTTTGTATTAATTAAAACAATTCTTTGTTAAGATTTATCCGATCAATTTCGCCAAATATTGAAGCCTCCGTTGTAGGCTTTTTATATTTTCCTCCACCAGCAGTAATATATCTGGTTCCTTCCAAAATAGAAACCATATTCCAATTCTGCGGATGAACTTGAGGCTTGGATAATTCATCAGAAACTTTCTTTTCGAAAGCTTTTACAAAAGTTGCTGGAAAAATAGATGGATCAAGATGAACTAATTTTCTCTGTCTCAATAATCTGTCATCAATTTTAAATGAAGGACGTTGGCCAGAAACATTTACCAATTGATCATAAATAATCTCTTTCTTCTCAAAAAGATCCATAACGGATTTTGCACCAATATAATCGACAATTTTCTGGAATTTAGAATCAGTTATCCTGATTTCTTTTCCTTTATCATTTAACCATGTATAAATTGCCGGAACATTATCTCCATCATCACCGCAGAAGATTTTTCTCATAGCAATCAATTCGCCATTGACAGGCTCAAGTTTTACTTTCTGATCATTGATAAGTCTTTTGAAATCCTCTTTATCAACATCAATACCCCTGTTAAAAAAATCCCCGGGATCTGCATCATTAAGCCATTCTGAAAAATTAGATTCCGGAATAAAAAGTTTCTTAGAAGCATTTTTTCCTTGCATGAAAGGATTAAATACTGTGCAAAAAACCATTTTTCCAGCATCGGTTTGTCTGGACTCAATTAGCTGACGAACATCTTCATCTGCGGATATTATTATAACATGTTGATTTTGATTATAAAGCAATTCCTTTTTCCATAAAGAAATAAGGTCATCCGCCTCAGCTTTATCAAATTTGGAAACGATAAAACCATTGGTTTCAAGAATATCAGCGAATTCCCCCATGATTTTGAAGACGTTGTCCCAATTAATATGAGCGGATTTAGTTCGCTGAGCTTTGTATCCCTCGTTCTCATCGATAGAAATATCCTTTCTCCATGATTTCGAGTCCAAAGCAAAGATAACCCGGGATGGGTTTATTTGGCGGATGACCTGGGAGACATCAGTTGCTACCTTTCGCATCAACTGGTCTAATTCAAATTGATTATCAAAAGTATATTGTTTAGATCCATATCCACCTACGATGAATAAAGATCTGAAAAACATATTACTAAGGTCAAATATTGCGTTTGTCATAACAGGACAAATGTATTAAAAATAGTTAAGATAAAAAATATTTTGTTGTTAAAAAACCGTTAAAATCATCCGAATATATCTTCTATGCCCGGATCAATAGTTTGAATATAAAAAACTTGCATTAAATACCATCCTCCTTCATCTACAAATATAGGATTAATTTGTAGGATGTTTGGTTTTTCCTCTTCAATCCACGAGGATACTTCTTCTTCAAGTTCTTGAGGATCTCCGCATTTAAAAAATTTTATTTTTTTCATATCTTTGTTAATACTTGTAAAACTAATGAATGGTATTTTTCTGGGATTTTGCTAAAATCGCAAACTACTTTATAAGGTATCTGCAAATTCACCATTCCAGCTAGATTCATTGTTTTTGGAATTTCTACAATTGGAGAAGATTCCACAGTTAAGTTTTTGTCAGATTCTGAAGTAATCATGAGTTCAAAATTTGTTGAATTCTAAATACAGCTGCAAGCAAAGTAATCAAAGGATCAATTACAAAAGATTTTTGATATTGGTATTCCGCAACTGATATTAAAACGCCAGGAAGCTTATCAAGACGAGCTGGAGCCGCATCACTAAGATATTCTGGAAAATCATTTCCGAGAGCAGAGAGAGCTTCATCTACCCGAGAGCTATATTGATTAACAATAAGCTTATAATTATCATAAGGTTTTTTAGGATGAAGACAAAGATCAAATAGATCAGCATAAGAAGAACTATTGGCAATATTTGTCATGCTAAGTTCTGTAGCTTTGCTGTTGTGAAGCGACTGAAGCTTATTCATTAAAGCTCGGAGATCCGGGAAATTCTTCTTTACAAATTCATGCAAAACTTCCTCAGTATATGAAATATCAATAGCTTTAAGAATA
>MWEH01000018.1 GCA_002070965.1 Firmicutes bacterium ADurb.Bin080
TCAATAAACTATACAGTTTTACAAAATGACTATTAGATGTTGTAATACCTTTTGGTGGAGGCGGCGGGAGTCGAATTTATCTACCATGTATTTGTAATATTTATGCTATTTAAGTTCACTCGTTTTTGCATACCCCCAAATATACCCCCAAGAAATTTAAAACTTCATTTTTTGAAGACATAAGCTACCTTCTAACCATTCTATCCAACAACCTAGAACGCCGGTATCGGACAGATAGGACACCTGGAGAATCACTTAACCTTACCATAGCTGAACCATACCATCAGCTGTTACAGCTATCCGTATCACCTAACAACCTCGCTATCAGCTGTCCTACCTAGAATATTCTACTGTTACCTCGAGCGTCATTCATAGCTTGGTTACAGCTGTGATCTCGTTTCTTACAGTGACGATGGATAGCTGTATTTATTTGCAGCTATTACAAACACTGAAATAGTGATCAAAAGCGTCATGATGAACTGAAGATGGTTTTCGTGCCTGTGGTTGAAATGTCCAAGTCCATTTTATTGACGTTCCATTAAGGTTTCTTTCAAGGACATCTGCTACTGTCTTTCCAATTACAATGATGTGTTGTGGTTTTATACTTCTAATTAAGTCACCAATATAATTATTCCAACATAATTCAATTATTTTTTTTCTATTAACTAATTTTTTTTCATTATTAATACCAACAATACTAGCGTCAACTAACCAGATTCCTTTGTCTTTTAAACTGTTGAGTAAATTTATTTTATTCTTAACTCGTGTATTATTGTCAGAGGGTCCCGTTTTTAATATAGGTGAAAAATCAAAGTTGTTCTTCTTGACATCATTAAGGCAACTATAAAATATCTCCCAATATTGAAAAGTTCCTGGGTTATTATCAATGAACTTACTAAGTAAATGATTTTCACCGTAAGCTATACAATACACAAAACGGACAAAATGTCTTGGATAGTTTTCAGGTAAAAATAAGTTAGGTTTAAAAAGAATTTCCCACTCATCATCTTTTGTATATACATGGGATTCCGCTAATAAAATAACTTTAACTTGTTTAGGTTTCCAGAATTCTCTAAAATCATGAACTGTTTTAACGACAGAGAATGAATCAAATTTTAATGAAGGATTCTCTTTCAATATTATATCGTAACATTGTTTTAGCTTATTATAGTCCATTTGAATATTTCCCTTTTACTTATCCGTTTTGTTTATAATCCCCTTCATTTATATATACTCCATTACTGTCTTTCCGGCTCTCTCTTATCTCTGAGTTAGGATATAGAATTCTTGCCCTCCGAATAGCATCTTTGGGGTCAAACGCCTTCACTTTCAGCTGTTCCATGAAAATCCCGTTTTCAAATCTGTCAACTTTGTATTCATGTTTTTTCATATTCCAGAATCAGCGGCAGTATCCCTCTTTCTTAGCCCATTCTAACACGTCACAAAATTTCAGAACACAGGCTCTTTCCGCATCAAGGCAGCCTATCTTTTTATCACCATGACGCAGATGGACTCCGCCTCTGTTGTTATAAAACACGGCATCATTGGAATCAAAGAGGATTGCCTGATTAAAATCCTCAATCGCCTTCTCATACTGACTTATTTTACGATAAACAGTTCCACGGCTGTTATAGTATTCCGCCTTGGTCGGATTTAACTGAATCGCCTTGTTAAAACTGTCTATCGCCTGCTGATATTTTTCAAGACTGAAGTAAATATAACCCCTGATACTATATGCGGAGGCATTATCCGGCTGGAGTTCAATGGCCTTGTTCAGATATTCCAGAGCGCGTTGCGGTTCGTTAATTCCTTTCTCGTTTATTAAGGCGTTTGCTTTACTGATCAAATCTTCTGCCTTTTCACTGTTGCCCGAGCAGGAATATAGAGAGATTAGAAGAAGAAATATGGGGATAATAGTTTTATGCATGGTCTATCCTTAATTGCCCAATTCATAATAATATTCTAATGCAGTATCCATAAGTTTCATAAAAGATACCGGGTCATCGAAACATTGTAACTTCTGCTCCGGTTTTACAAAATCCTTATTCTCTTTAAAGAACCTGTTAACCAATTTTTCATACCTCTCATGTGCTCTTTGATAAACAACGGGTTTCTTTTTATTGAGATGCCGCTGAAGATCAAGAAAGGCTGATTTGATTTCGTAGATGGATTCGATAGGTGTCATGACAGGTAGCTTCTAGGTTGATTTTTTAGGTAATTTTGCTTTGATAGTCTTCATTTCTTCCAGCAGCTCCTGTTTACTGATTATACCTTTCTTGTCCAGAAGATTGATGAGTGCTTCCGATTGAATTACTTCCGACATTAGCAATTCTTCAGCTGTGACTATTTCTTTAGCGTCCAGTTTTTCCGCCATTTACTCAGCTCCTCTCACCTTCAATCTCTTTCTGAATTCCCTAGGTCGTTCATAGATAGGTAACGACCATATACCTATCTTTGTTGACCTAGCTTCCCGCTCAACTTTCAGGAATTCTGAACTGGTACAGTGATTGTGGACACCTCGAAAAGATTGTTATAAAGAATAAACTTTGGGAGGTGAGTGATGACAGCAAAGCGAAGGAGCTATACGAAACAATTTAAAATTGATGCCGTTAAACTTATAACTGAACAGGGATACAACGTGTCAGAAGCAGCCAGGAATCTCGATCTTCATCCGAATCTATTGCGGCGATGGAAAGAGCAGTTGAACAATGACAAGGTTCAGTCATTTCCTGGCAAAGGTCATATGATATCGGAGAAAGAAGAGCTGAATCAATTACGGAAAGAGAACAAGCGTTTGCGGATGGAGCATGAAATCTTAAAAAAAGCCGCGGCCTTCTTTGCCAAAGAGTCGATGTAAAATATGACTTTATCCGGCAGCAACGGAAGGTCTACCCCATAACCATTTTGTGCCGGGTTATGGAAGTCAGCCGGAGTGGATACTATCAATATTTGAAAACAGATTTTACTATAAAAGTAGACAAGGATTTCGTTTTGTTATCAATAATTCGGCAGATTCACAGTGAAACCAGGGGTTCGTATGGCTCCCGCAGAACATCCAAACGCCTCCGTTCTCAGGGGCATGATGTGGGCCGGTATCGTTCCCGCAGCCTGATGAAAAAAGCTGGCGTATCTGTAAAGCGGCGTAAAAAGTTCAGAATAACCACGGACAGCAATCATAACTTGCCCGTGGCCCCTAATCTTCTGAATCGAAATTTCAATATGGATCGTCCTGACACCGTGTGGTGCAGCGATATCACCTACCTGTGGACCATGGAAGGATGGCTGTATCTGGCGGTGGTAATCGATCTGTATTCGCGAAAAGTTATCGGTTGGGCTATGAGCAACCGGATGAAGACGTCTCTGGTCAAGGATGCTCTTTCGATGGCTTATTGGCGACGGAAACCGGGAAAGGGATTGATCCATCACTCTGACCGTGGCAGCCAATATGCCGGCGGCGATTACCGCCAGCTCTTGGGTATCTACGGCATGATCTGCAGTATGAGTCGAAAAGGCGATTGCTGGGATAATGCTGTTGCTGAGAGTTTCTTTCACAGTTTAAAAACAGAATGGACGTCTGATATGCTATATCGGACAAGAAACGATGCCAGAAATGATGTGATCCAGTACATTGAAATGTTTTATAACAGCCAGCGTCTTCATTCGTATTTAGGATACAAACAACCGAATGATTTTGAAAAGAGTTTTATGTTGGCAAATGCAGCTTAACAGGGTGTCCGTTTTTACTTGACCAGATCATTCTGACCTATAAGGTTCCTTAAGATACTCTATGAAAGCTTCCGCGTATCCTTCCCTGATCATCTCCAGATTTATATTTCTTTCGTCTAGGTAAATCATTCCCACCATACGCCGATATTTGTCAATATCAAGAATATCAACCTTTACCTTTTTACCCATGATTTTACTTTTAAGAGCTGTCCATGATTCATCACCATAGGGTTGACCTGGTATATTAATCTGACCTGTTTTATTGTTGATCTTATCAGTTTCGGGCGCGTCTATACCGTATAACCTTACCTTGAGAATGGTTTGTTCCGGAGTTGTTAGGTGAATAGTATCTCCGTCTGATATCTTGGTTACTGTCCCGGTTACTGTGCGGATAAAGGCAGGTGAAGCATTTGCGCACGTTACCAGTGCTGAAATTAAAAATAGAGGCAACAAATTTCTAAAAAGAAATATTCTTAAGCGCATAGCTAACAAATCATGTCTTTAAGTCTAGATTATTAGAATAAAGAGGTGAAAAATAAATGTCAAATTAATAATTAAAGAAAATACAGAAAAATGTGTTTAAAGGGTTTGGTAGTGTAAAGAATCTTGTGTAAATTTGTCAGGTAGAAAAAAAGGCGCTTTTCCTTTAAAAGGGTTTCGCCAAG
>MWEH01000019.1 GCA_002070965.1 Firmicutes bacterium ADurb.Bin080
GTCAAATAATCAATCTTCTGCTTTTATGGAGGAAAAGTGATTGGCGACCTCAATTTCGCTATGACTGGTTTATGGCCCGCTCCCTCTTTACATTCGGCTTTTGGGTTCTTTTGGAAAGTATTGGTGCCTGGTTGATTGTATGGGGCGACAACCTTATTGTAGGTCATTTCCTTGGTGTTCACGATTTAGGTGTTTATCGAACGGGATGGATGATGGTTACAATAATCTTCGGCTTGGTTCTTAATCCTTTTCTACCCATACTATATCCGACCTTTTCACGGATGCAGGATGACCTGCCTACCCTGAAAAGCGCCTTCCATCGAGTAAACAGAGTCATCTTCGCCTTGGCTCTACCGATGGGAACAGGCTTGCTGCTGTTAGGATCAGAAACGGCTCTCCTTCTTTTTGGCGAAAAATGGCAGGGGTTGGGTTTTGTTTTAGGTGTATTGGGTTTTATGTATGGTATCTCATGGCTCGTTGGGATCAATGCCGAACTTTATCGCGCGATGGGAAGACCTGATATGAATACAAAACTTATGTATTTTGCACTCTTGTACTATATACCTGCCTACTACATAACAGCACAATATGGTTTGGATACATTTACTATGACACGTTTGGCCGTGGCCGTTGTTGCTACGCCAATCCATATATACCTTTGTGTTAAACTATTAGGACTTTCAACATTCTACATCTGGCAGGATGGTAAACCTATGATCCTCGCCACAATTTGTATGGCTGTTGGAATCACTTCTCTCAAGTGGTGGCTTCTGTCGTTTGTTAATATTACTCATGCTGCTATATCCCTTGGTGTTCTTGTCTTCGCAGGATGTCTTATTTACTTCGTCTGTCTTTGGCTGCTGGACCGTGATTTTATCCTTAATACTTCATCCCTCTTAAAAAGATCTACCATATAAAAAAATATTTATGAGATTTATCAGCCGGAAAATCATTAAAACTCTCCTCACTTGTGCCTTAAGCGAAAGACAAATTGAGCTCCTGAAAAAAGAACTTTTTAATATTAGAAATAGGACATCAGACAGGGCCATCAGGCGTGAAATTAAACCAAAAATTTATAAAACATGCCATGATTTCACAACGAAGCATGAAAACATATTGCAAGATGCCTCAAAAAAGATTATCGATTTCCTAAAGCAACGGAAAGTACCTGGCACCGATTTCGATTATTTATATTCAGCTAAAACAAAACAACCAACATTATATGCATCCGCCTATGCTTGCATGACCTTATCCCTACTGGACAGACTTAATTCCATGCCGGCTAATAAGAAATTCGCTTGGTCTCAACACTTTGATAGTTTTCAGAATGAGGCTGACGGCTTGTTTTATGATCCCGTCTTAGATTCTGAACTGTTCATGAAGGCAGATTGGTGGGGAAAACGTCACCTTGCCCTTCATATGATAAGCGCCTATACAGATTTGGGGGAAAAGCCTAGATATCCGTTTTACTTTTTGGAAGAATATTATGATCACAGTCATATCAAGAATTGGCTGGATCGTGTGGATTGGCCAAGCGTGATATCGCACGACAACGATATTGACAATAAAATTATGAATATTGGATGTCTGCTTCAGTATCAGCGAGATACTTGGAATGATGTGCAGGCAGGCAATGCAGTAACTTATCTTCATCAATATTTATTAGAAAAAATTAATCCTGAAACAGGTATGTGGGGCGTGTATAATCCTAAAGATCCTAATCAATGTTCACGAATGGTTCAATTTGCCTACCATTTATTATCTCTATTTTTTTATGACCATGTTCAAATTTCAAATGCCAACAAAATTGTTAACTTAGTGCTGTCGACTCAGAATGAATTAGGTGGCTTTGGAGTGATGTTGAATTCAAGTGCCTGTGAAGACATTGACTCAATAGACATTCTTATAAGACTCTCACCTTTGGTGCCAGATTGCAAAGTAGAAATCGAAAATGCATTACGAAAAGCCATTCCATGGATTTTATGCAATCAGGTTGATGATGGAGGTTTCGTTTTCAGGCTAAATGAGCCTTTTGTATTCGGCCACCCCGAAATGGCCAGCAATAGAAACCAAGGAGCTATGCTTCCAACTTGGTTCAGGACGCTTAGCCTTTCTTATCTTATGAATTATCTAGCTTTTCCCAACAAGTTCATCGTCACCAGATGCCCAGGTTATGAATTTTGAGGTTTCACATGATCAGCCCTCGTTTTTTTTTCGCCAAAGATTTCTTTATAAAAATAAAAAATCCACAATTGTCAAAAGCGTTTCGTATAAAATCACACCTGACTGCTCGAGAGCGAGTAGTACTGTATCGGCTAGCTTTAGGGAAAGAAACGATCCTTGAAATTGGCTCTTATATTGGAGCTTCGGCCTGTTGCTTTGGCTCGGCAGTAAAAAAAACAGATTTTGGTAAGATATTTTGTATTGACACATGGCAGAACGATGCCATGACGGAAGGAAAACGAGATACTTGGCAGGATTTTCAACACAATACTCAATGCTATAAGAAATATATTATTCCCATTCGGGGATTCAGCACTGATGTTATCGATGAGGTGAAGATGCAGATCAAATCGATCGACCTATTTTTCATCGATGGTAATCATTCCTACGAAGGAGTTAAGGCCGATTGGGGTGCCTATAAAGGATTTCTAAAGGAAGACTCCATTGTTGTGTTCCATGATCGGGGATGGGCAGAAGGCGTTAAGCGTGTAGTACTTGAAGAAGTCTCTCCGCTTGTCAGCAGTTTTGATAGTTTACCAAATATGTGGTGGGGTACGATAAAAAAATGATAATGTTAAGCGTCATTATTCCAACCCGCAACCGAGCAGATTTTTTAAAATTGACTTTGCGGTCCTTGGAGTTTCAGACTCTGCCACGGGATTTGTTCGAGGTTATTGTTATTGACAACGGCTCAACGGACAATACAAGGCAGGTTGTGGAAGCGTTTCAACAACAGTTGCGTAATATTCGATATTTTTATGACGCCACTCCCGGCCTTCATGTCGGCAGGCATTTGGGCATGAAAATGGCCAAAGCAGAAATTCTCGTTTATGCCGATGATGATATTGAAGCTTTTCCAACATGGTTGGAAGCGATTGCCGAGAGTTTTCAGAATCAGGATGTCATCCTTGTTGGAGGTCAAAATCTTCCTAAATTCGAATCAGAACCACCGGACTGGATCAAGAAAATGTGGGCAAGGAACAAACATGGAGAAAGAATACTTTGGTATCTCAGCATTCTTGATCTAGGCAATAAGAACAAATTCATAAATCCTTATTATATATTTGGATGCAACTTTTCCATCAGACGAAATGTCTTACTTGATGCGGGAGGATTCCACCCCGATGCTATGCCACAGGAACTCATTCGATACCGAGGTGACGGAGAAAGTCATGTTTCAAAATATGTAACAGAAAGCTGCAGAAAAGCCTTTTATAACAGCAGGGCTTCTGTTTATCATCAAGTTCCTTCAAGTAGAATGCGGGAAGAATATTTTGTCGTTCGCGCATACAATCAGGGAATATCTGATTCCTACACATACATCAGGAGTGGCCGTGACAATTCATTACAGCTAAGGGTTAGGCTCCTCATACGAGTTCTCCTCCCCATACTACAATTTAACATCAGAAAAATCAGATTTCAAAAAGCTTACTTGAAGGGCTATTCTTTCCACAGAAAAGAAGTTATAAATAATCGTTCATTATATGATTGGGTGACGAAAGATAACTATTACTGATTCCTTTAATGATTATTAGACTCATCGCAACAAACATGAGATTGATAAACTTTGAACGATAAGATGCTTAAAAAAATTATTGTTTCTTTTCCTCACGAATGGGTAGCGTATTCACCGACCATTTTAAATCTTGTGGAGATATTTCGGAAATATTCAGAAATTAAAGTGCTATTTGTTGACAACGGGAAATACAATAACAGAGAGCTACCTGATCAGTTTATATCTATTAAGGTTCCGTCTACCCTGTTCAAAATATTAGCTTTGTTTGGACTTTACGAGAAATACAAAATTCATTTACTTACTTCTCACCTTAAAAGATTCGACGCAAACATCGCAATCGGCGTGGATAACGTTGGAATGTTTTCCGCCCAGCGCGTTTACGCTAAGGGTCACTTTTTATCCTTGGAAATTAAACGAGACAAATTATTTGGAATGTTAAGTTCGCAAAGAATTCAATCCATCGCTATACAAAGCGAAGAAAGATTAAATTATCTCTATCCAGGTACACCCCCATTTCCGGTTTTTTTTATGCCTAACAGCCCAATTTATGATCCCTTTAAACACGCAAGCGGTAAAAATAGTACGACAATGTTCAAAACAATATTTCTTGGTAACATCATACCATCACATGGCATATATCACTGCATAGACGCCAT
>MWEH01000020.1 GCA_002070965.1 Firmicutes bacterium ADurb.Bin080
GGAACCTATGGGAACAGGGACATATAAAAAGTTATCCGGATGAGAAGAAACGAAAAATCAAATTCCGCCTTCTGACACCTTATCATCAACTATCGGGAAATATGAACCTGAGAGAAGTTCCTTGCGCACCTGCGACAACCCTCAATGGGTTGGAGCAGGTGTCTGTATTGAAAGAAATGAACGGCGCTGTATCACTTTCACAACCATCGGTTTAATAATCACCTTCGGTCGTTCCTTGCTGTGACAAATTTAAAATGAAATTCTTATGTATATTTAACCGTCCATAAAAAAGTCCGATTAATAGGGGTCCAAACCATAGATCCTTAATAAGTACCTATATTGATTATTACTAATGATATAAGTTAATATTAGTGTTTGTCAGATTGCATGCTTTTTGACATAT
This sequence comes from Firmicutes bacterium ADurb.Bin080, assembly GCA_002070965.1. Classification (GTDB taxonomy): domain Bacteria; phylum Bacillota; class Clostridia; order Christensenellales; family DTU072; genus MWEH01. Next base: position 404 of record MWEH01000020.1, read on the forward strand.
TCGTTAAAAAGCTTGCACCATGACAGGAAAAACAGACAAAAACCCGCAATTGAAGGTATTTCGTCCTCCTCTAGTGAATGTGATAAATATGAAGCATGAGTTAGTGAAGCTTGCTCAGCGAATCAATTGGATATTAATCGAGCAGGATTTAGCTCCTTATTATTCTGATATGGAACGCCCGGCAGTACCTGTGCGGAAGATGATCGGCTGCATGCTTTTAAAGCAGATGTATGGTCAATCTGATGAATCATTTATTGACCGGTGGATCGAAAATCCGTACTGACAGTACTTTCATGGCGAGACCTATTTTCAATATGATGAGAAAATTAAGGCAGATCCGGAATCCCATGTATTTTGTCCTGGTTTTATTGACCGGCAGTTGGTCAGTAAAATATACTACTGTACAAAATTATTGAAATACAAAACTTGTTAAGGTCAACTATTTTATGTTTTTAAGTATTGATCCATTGATTATTAGCATTATTTTTATTATATTTAAGGCGTCTAATTATAATTGATTCTGCATGAAAATGATATTGAGAATCTGTTTGTCGTTACTGTTTATTATGACGGCATTCTCATGTAATCGTACATCGAAACAATCTGATATGAAAGTAATCTTCCTTCATCATAGTGTTGGAGAGACATTATGGAATGGCAGGCCGCCATCCCTGCTTACCAGGGCGGCAAAAAAAATAAACATCAAGTTAGCCAAGATGGTAAGTCCAAAACCACAAATGCAGTTATTGTTTAAAGACTATTGTAACGTGAGCATGAAGAATTATCTTATAGAAGAAAAGGTTTTTCCTCAAGTTAAACCATATGGAGGGGGTAATAATCCTTTTGACTACTACAATATATGGGTCTATAATTCAGGCGAAAAACCATTCAAGGGAGAACCAACCCTTGAAATACTAACGAAAGAATATCAGGTCATTATCTTTAAACATTGCTATCCTGTAAGTAATATTCAGCCTGAACGAGACACAGCCGATATAAATTCCCCATACCCATCGCTTACTAACTATAAGCTTCAATACTTAGCATTAAGAGATAAATTACATGCTTTTCCTGAGACAAAATTCATTTTGTTTACGGGCGCTGCACAAGTGAAAGGAAACATTTCGGAAGAAGAAGCTTTAAGGTCAAAAGCTTTTTTTAGTTGGGTTACAGAGGAATGGGATATACCAAATGACAATATATTCTTGTGGGATTTATATAGCCTTCAAACTGAAGGAGATATTTATTTAAAAGATGAGTATGCAATGTCTTCATTAGATTCACATCCAAATAGGACTTTCGCATCTAAAGCAGTTCAGTTGCTATTTAATAGAATTATAGATGTAATTGAAAATGACGGGGAAAAATCGACGCTTACAGGCACAAAAATCATCCCCAATAGTGACACAACGAGATAATTATTGAGATTCAGTTCATTATCAGTTCTTGTTCTTTTAGTGAAACAAGATGAAAAATTTCATAATGTGTTCCTATTTGTAATGTCTTTAGACTGAATAATAATATGTCTCTCAACTGATGATATTTTGCCTTCCTTAGAAGGTGCACCCCTCCAGGGGGCAAAGGATATTTTAACCAATAGTTTTATCTTGTATAAACGATGTACTATAAAAAATCTCTTTGTCACAATTAATAATTAGATTAAGAGTTGAATTATTAATATATTAATATTATTAATAATTGCACAGGTGGATATAGCTTCTCTGAAATATGTTGCATTACTCGTCATTTCGGTTGTCATTCATTATAAACTTCCCTCAAGATTCAGAATTTTATATTTAGTCATTCTCAGTTGCGGATTCATTGCCAATTTGAATATCTATTTGCCACTTTATCTTATCTTGTATGTATGCATTAACTTCTATTTAGGTCTCAAAATTTCTATATCAAAATGGGGAAGACTTTTTTATTATATTGGCATCATTGTTAACCTCTTCCAACTGCTGATAATTCGTTATGCTTCATTTGCGATAGATCCTTTCCTTATTTTTTTTGGCTCTGGTTTTAAACTCTCTCACATATCAGAAATCATACTCCCCATAGGTATTTCATATTACACCCTACAAGGAATTGGTTACTTAATAAATGTAAAAATGGGATGGGAAAAGGCTGAAGTGAATTTTCTTCATTTTTTCCTATACATTATTTTCTTTCCAAAATTTCTTTCAGGTCCTATTGAAAGATCAAATCATTTCTTAACACAGATTAAGGATCTGAAGGAATTCAATGAAAAGAATATTACTGTTGGCTTTAGAATTATTTTAATAGGGTTATTCAAAAAAATAGTAATAGCAAATCAGCTATCTCCGTATGTTGTTAATACATTCAATCACATTAATACAGTCCCTGATGATACACTCTGGTTGATAATGATGATACAACCACTTTATCTTTATTTTGACTTTTCAGGGTACACTGATATAGCAATAGGCTCTGCAAAGCTTTTTGGAATAAACCTACTCCCAAATTTTAACCGGCCTTTTTTTTCAAAGAATATGACAATTTTTTGGAAAAGATTTCACATCTCCCTGTCATCTTGGTTTAACGACTATGTTTTTCGACAGCTAAGCTTCAAATTAAGAAGGTGGGGTGTTCTTGCCACATTAACGGGATTGCTTATTACATGGATACTTTTCGGTATTTGGCACGGAGCAGGGTGGACATTCATGCTTTTAGGGTTCCTTCAAGCCCTCGTGATTGCATATGAATTCTTTACTAAGAAATGGAGAACTTATATATTCTCGAAAATACCTGATAAACTTGGACTTTGGATTGGGCGGATATCAACATATCTCTTCTTTGCTACTGCTCTCACTTTCTTTTTCGCTCCTGATATGGCATCAGCTTCAGCCTTTTTTAAAAAGTTGATGAATCTTAATTTCAATATTCCTTTGGATGGGATTAGTACAAGCCCTTTTATGCTTATAATCTATATACCCCTTTTCTGGATCATTGAACTATTGCAGGAAGACTATGGTCCTTTGTATTTGAAATTTGCAGAAAAAATGCGAGGAAATAAAAAAGGAAGGTTTTTTAGATGGTCACTATACTCAATAATTTTAACAGCTCTTATTATTGAAGGCTTTAGGAATCAGCAATTTATTTATGCAAATTTTTGATCATGAAGAAAATCACAATTACCTTTCTACAATTCCTTTTATTTTTTGCAGTCTTCTCTGTGCTTGTAAATGCCATATATCTTCTGGTTATTATAAAAACTGACTGGGATTTTAGGAAGAGAATTGAATCATTAAGTTTCAGTAGTCCGGACTATGATGTCTTAATACTAGGATCCAGTTTGGCACAATATGGTATTGATTGTGAGTTAATGACAAAACATGGGTTAAAATCATATAACATGGCCCTTGTAGGGAGTACTGTAAAAACCTGTTATATTCAATTGAAGGAATACCTTGAGAAATATTCTCAAAAACCTGAGTATGTATTATTAGTGGCTAATTCATATCTGGAGTCATTTGATCAGGAAGGGATACAACCTGTTGTGGAGTTTACAATGAAGAAGCAAAAGATGGATTTAACTGATGTTCCAGTATCGAAATTCAGATGGCAGGGAACTGAATTGTTCAAAAAGGCTCTATCAAAAGAGTATAGAAGCGGATATCTTTCATTTGGTCAGCTTAGAAGAAGCAAAATAGTAGCGGATTATTCAGAACATGATTATCTACATATGGATTATGATAAATATGAAAAGGCAATCTGGATAGAAAAGATCGCCGAATCATGTGCCGTAGAGCAAATAAAACTTGCCCTGATAGAGATCCCAGGCGTAAATGAAACGCAAAACTCAGATTCCATTGGCCCTTACATAGTATCTTTCAAGAATAAAAATGATGCTATTCTTTACAATTTCAACTCGATCGAATTCTGTAGATTCATTGAACCAACAGTAGATTGGGTTGGATTATCGCACTTCAATGAGAAAGGAGCAGCAAAGTTTACTGTAGAAATGCTGGAGTTCATAAACTTTGAATTGAATTAATTAAGACTTAATCTGATAGTTATGAACCTGCAATAAAAAACCGGACAATTTATCAGAAGAGATGGACTATACCAATCCGCAACTGTGGCTCGGTTATAAATCAATCCGGCCATTCTGGCCAATAGCCACCAAAGTGCTTTTGCAATTCTTGCTGCACCAACCCCTCCAATGTGATCTTCCATCCTAGGATCATTATTTAAGCTTAGTATATTAACCTGATTCTCAGGATGTATTTGAGAATAATGCCGATTAGTACCAGACTTTAGCGCTTGGCATGAGCTATAGCTTTAGGGTAAGAGTCCCTAAAGCATCCTAACAGAGTGAACCGTTAGCTGACGGCAGGGGGGCCATCGTGAGGTGGGATCTAAAGGAAAACGGAGACAAAATCCCGGTTTAACAAATGGAACTTCATAAAAGACTGGGATTACAAAAAATGTTCGGATTTGGTGACAAAATTGTGATATTTTGGTATTGGATTAGCAATCAACATAATGATTTATAACTATAACTCCAAAAATTAGCTAAAATGCAAGCAGAAGCATAGATTGCCTTCATAAAACTAACATTATGTTCAGGTATAAGTCGACAAGACGAATGCAAAGTTCCTAATAGAATTGAATAAGATTTTAAAATCAATTTATATGCTTAATTTTGAGTTTATGTATAATACTCCCCTGAATTAAGACCACTGGTTAAGGTTATATTTGACAACATAAAACCAGTGTATTATGAAATCT
>MWEH01000021.1 GCA_002070965.1 Firmicutes bacterium ADurb.Bin080
ATCCCCCAGGTGATGAAGACGTACAGAACCAAGAGCGCCCGGGATCTGAGCAACACCTACCTCATGACCCTGATGACGGGGATCATCCTGCTGACGGTTTACTCCATCTATATCCGGGACATGGTGTTCATCTTCGGCAACACGCTGTCCATGCTGTCCGTGGGGATTCTGATGCTTCTGCGGAGGCATTATTGCGGGTTGAGGTAAACGGATTAACACCATTATGAAGAAAGGAGAAACAACCGTATGAGCAACATGACCACATTGGGAAATGTCTTTGACAGGGTCCATGAGATGTCCCGGAATTATCACGATAAATTGATTGAAGTGAAGGAGATAAGCTTTGAGAGCCTGGAAACAATCTCCATCAGCGATGAATTGCACAGATTGAAACCCATAGCTCAACAATCTATATCCAACAGGCTGGGAATCCCGTTTCATTACCTGAGAAAATGCCCATCAGATATACAGAGATTGAATCTCAACCATTGGCTGCAATATGAAAGAAACGAGGAATTGTTTTTCCGATTCAATGGGGATGATGTCAGAGCAATATTTACTCCGAGATACATTCCCACGGACAATATTGAAGTGCTGGACAAGTTGAAATCCCTGGATTATCCCCTTGATACCAGGGTGCAGAGTTCCATTGATGATGAGTTCATGATGATCAACATACCGGATGGGCGTCAGAGTTTTATCATCAACGGGGAAAGGATGACACCAGGCATATCCGTATCTAATTCGGAAGTGGGACTGGCTTCCTTGTCCATAGCGGCGTTTGTTTTACGGCTGGTCTGCACCAACGGAATGATTTCCAAGACGGAAGTGAGCGCTTCCTATAGGCACATATCGGGAAAAATTCTGAGTGAACTCCCGGGAGTCTTGACTGATGTATCCAGAGAACTGGGCAAAAAGAAGGATCAGTTCAGGTTATCCATTGAGAGCAAAGTCGAGCATCCGGAAATGACCATCAGCAGTTTCAATAACCAGTTTCAGTTAAACAAGGAGGAAAAAGAGGCTGTAGAATGGGCTTTACCGCTTGAATTTGGGCAGACAATGTTTCATGTTATCAATGTCTATACCAAAGCGGCACAGTATCCGGAACTGCCGGCGGACAGCGGGTATAAGCTGCAGAGGGTGGGCGGAACGATATTGGGGATGGTGAAGTGAGATTTTTAAACTAGAAAGAACAATTATGGTCAGCATGGGTTTCCGAGAGGGATCTGTGCTGACATTTTTTGTTGGGTCGGGACTATTTGCTTGTCATGGAAGGAGATTTTTTTGGTATTTTTAAGATAATGTGTGTTTTCTTAAAAATACTGACGTGCATGGGTTTTCCAATTCTGTAGTCACCGTTATTAGATATTGGAATGTAATATTTTATTTGTCATGATTATAGTTAATAGCATAATATCCTTGAAATATGATATGGTTAAGAGTATCGATTATTTGATTCAATAATTTACATTATGATGGACTGGCAATTAGGACCAAGCTTCTTAAAAACGAAAGATTTTTTTGAAATGTATCCTATGAGGCCATTTGGCGTTATAATGAATTATTATAGAGGGAAAGGATAAGACAATATGTCAGGACATGTTAAATTCGAAGTAGGCGGTCGCTATAGAAATCGTATAGGCTGGTATGAAGTTTTAGAAATCATGGGTAATGAAATAAAAGTTCAATACGACAATAACGAAGAAGTGAAAAAACTTTCCATCGAACTTCAAGCTAGAATAATTAAAAATATAACCTTTGAAGAAGAAAGTGTATCACCTTATGAAAATGAAACTAAAAATAGGCAATATTTCAAAACATTAGGATATATTAGTAATAAAGGTAGGATAGAAGCGGATGTACCTCCTAAGAGCGCAACTGGATTTGAGAATAACTACTATCGAATAAAAGGAGTCAAACCTAAAAAAAGTTCCGGTTATTATATCCACCATAACGTTGATGTAGATAAATGGGGTGTTGAAATGCGTTTAACATTTCCGATTCCTAATTCTATTGAAATTGGTGAATTAAATTTTGGTGGATCAGTTACTGCAGCTAAAAGTCCAGAGCCGGATATGTTAAGAATAAATAACAATGCATTTTGTTATAAACTTCTACAACTTGGTTTTGATTTAGGTTCAAATCATGATGTTGATGCTATTATAAATAATATTCCTGAAAGATTTAAATCAAATTTTAAAGAAGGTTTATTAGTAGAATAAATAACCAGGGTGTAAAATGAATCCAAGCTTTAAAAAGGAACTTAACAGTCTTATACGAAATCCTAAAAGTCTCCTATCTCTGAGTGAATTTGATATAAGAAATAATATTTTAAAACTATTCAATAATTTAGGATGGAATGTATATAATAATAATCTTCAGCCTTTCGATTACGAAGTACTTCAAGAAAATACTATTAAAAATGGCAGACCAGATCTAGTTTTTATAATAGGTGGTGAGAAAAAGTTTTATATTGAAACAAAGAAAGCATCCATTGATATGGCAGAGAGGGATGTTTGGCAGACGTGGAAATATGCATGGAATAGTGGATTACCTTTTTCCGTTCTATCGAACTTTACATGCACGTATTTATTGGATTGTAGATCAACGCCACCGAATGAGCCGCCAAAAAGATGGAAGGACTTGGTCATTAAGGCATGGAAAATTGAAAGATATATTTCAGATTTTGATGATATCAAATCCATTCTCGGTAGAATTGAAGTTGAGAAAGGTTCTCTTTCTAAACTTGAAGAAGAGATAGGTCAGGGCAAGATTAGAACATACGATGATCAACCGACATTATTTCCATTTAAGGGTATTCAACAAGTCGATGAATTGTTTCTCCGTGAGCTCGACATATGGAGATTTAAAATAGCTCAAAACTTACATTCAAGACGTTTAAAGATAGCGGATATTGCTAGTACAACCGATAATATTTTAAATTTTTTCGTTTTTGTAAGATTTCTTGAAGATAGAGGCTTGTTACACGAAGAAACATTAAAGCAAATAAATGATAATAGATTGGAAAAAAAAGGAACATTAACGAGAGAATTAAAAACATTAAAGAGTAATCTTAATCTTATATACAATGGCACTGTTTTTAAAGAAACCGAGCATGAGTTTTCGGTAGATGAACAAATATTGTCCGAGATTATTTATAATCTATATTCACCTCAATCACCTTATCAATTTGATTATATCTCCATAGATATACTTGGAACAATTTACGAAAGGTTCCTCAGTAGAAGAATAACTGAAGATGCTAAAAGAGGAATACTTTATTCTGATGAAAGTGATTCCAAAAAGGCTCAAAAAGAAGGAGGAGTATATTACACTGAAAGATACATCACCAATTTCATGACAAATAGAATCTTACGCCGCGCACTTGATCCACGGAAACCAGAAGATGTTTTTAATCTTAAAATAGCAGATATAACGTGTGGAAGTGGGTCTTTTCTAATTACAGCCTATAAAGCTATAATGTTCTGGTTTGAGAATATATGTATTGAGAGCTCAGATTTAAGAGAAAAATATCTTGTAAGGTTACAGAACGGTAAATGGAAATTGAAACTTGAATGCAAGATTAAGCTGTTGGAAAATTGTATTCATGGAGTCGATATAGATAGTGAATCAGTTGAGGTGACAAAGTTTAGTTTATACTTACAATTACTTGAATCAGAAACCGAAGATGACATTAAGGAATTTTTCAACAAAAGGCACATTCCTATTTTACCTATTCTTAATAATAATATTCAGTGTGGGAATTCCCTTGTAGAATATGACATTGTTGAGCACAATTTATTTACCAATGATATACAAAAAATTATTAATCCCTTTAATTTGAAAGAGTCCTTTAAGGAAGTATTTGATAATGGTGGATTTGATATTATCATAGGTAATCCGCCATATAGTGCAAAACTTCAGCAACTAGAAAAAGATTATTGCAAGCGATACGAGTTGGCAAAAGGTAATCTCAATAGTGCTAATTTGTTTATTAACCGAGTTGACACCTTGACCAAACAGAATGGCCAATGGACATTGATTATTCCCAAGAGCCTTATCTATTCAGAAAAATGGATTCTCACAAGGAATTATCTTAGAAACAATCTATTTTATGCAGTGGACGCTTCAAAGGCATTTAAGAATGTAAGGCTTGAGCAAGTAATTATTGGCCACACAAGTGAACCGGAAAGCTTTACTACGGGATCAATTAATAAAGATGGATTTCATTTATTTGATGGTCACAGATGTTTGTCATTTTCTGATATCATACCAGTAAATATTGGTGCTTCTGAAATAGAAATTGGCGAGAAAATTATAAAGAATAGCATATCAATTGGTGAAAATTTTAAGCTGAAAAGAGGAATTGTAACCCTATCTAGTCTTAGGGAAACAGGTGACGTCAAAGTATTTCAAGGGAAATTCATTCAAGGATATCACTTTATGGATCCAGATAAAGGGATTTCTGAAGAAGAAATAATCCCTTTATATGATCAACTCATGATTCCGAAACTGATGTTTCAGCAAATTGTTTCTCATTCCTTAGTTCCAAAGCCTCATATAAGACTTGTTGGATCGGTAGATTTAGATGGTAATAAGTTATCTATAGATACCGTTAGCAATATCTTCATTCATAAAAGGGTAACAGGACTTAAGCAAGAAGAATCCCTATTGCTTGCTTTAGCTATTCTAAATTCCAGAATAATGAATTGGTTCGTGGATAGATTTATTTACGGAAGAGCTATTAGAACCATGCATTTCGATAATTACCAGTTAAATAAAATGCGATTTCCTTCTGATGTCACGAATCCAATAGTTGAAAAAATAATAATGCTTACAAAAAACATGCTATCATTGGATATTCAAGAGAAGTCATTTAAAAATCGATCGCGTGCAATAGAAAAGTTAATTAACTCTCATGTTGCAGAGTTATTTGGATTATCAAAACATGATCGTGAACATATAGATGTTGATTTTGGGGATGAATATTTGTGTGACATGGGTCTTCTTGGAAAACTTAATATAGGTATTTTTGATTGATAAACATCAAATTAAGATAAACAGGAAAGAGGTGTCAAAAATGGCATTATTTAATATTTCCGGTAAATTTGAACCTATTAAAGAAAAAGATTTTAAACTTGAAAAGGAAATACAGGAACTAACAGAAAAGAATCTGAAAACAATATTTGGTTTTGATTTTATAAGAAGAGAATTTTCTTTAAATAATTTTAGAA
>MWEH01000022.1 GCA_002070965.1 Firmicutes bacterium ADurb.Bin080
AATATTAAAACCCTCTGGATCAGAAAAATTCTGGCAGGAGATGTCTTTAGAAGATCGAAGAAGACTTCTTGAATCTCATAATCTTTGGCAGGGGGCTAATACATATTTTTGGCAATATTTACCTAAAGAAATTAAGGATTGTGTCGATGAGGAATATAAAAAGCTCGACGATAAGTCCAGATATGAATGAATTTGAATTTTATATATAAATAAAATTTAACAATTTTTTAACAAGAAAATATTTTTTTCTATAGAACTTTTAATTATATTTGCTCTATAGAAACTAACAAAGAATTTTTAGTTGTAGTAAGAAAAGAGTTACTTCGATGGCAATTTGAAAAACGCTCTTTTCAGGTTTCTCAACATTAATTTGCATACTTTTTTAATTTTTAATTTATATGCAAGCCCGAGAAACCCTTAGTTGATCGGGCTTTTTTTGTTAACTTAAAAAGATTAAAATGACAAACGAAACGGTTTTATCGACTATCGAGTACAAAGGAAAAGATGCTCAGAATGCTGATTTTTGGAAAGATTGCTATCATGAAGATGAAGTAACTCCGGAAATGAGAACAACGGGAAAGCAGTGGTTCAAGTATCAAGTTAAATTCGATGGAACGAAACCTATTCAGATAACAAAATCTGAAAAGATCTGACTTGGGAGAGTTACCAAAATCTGTCGTCATAGGAAAGAGGTACCGTTCGCTTGAATTAGTGATGGAGAGCAGAAGTTGCAAAAGGGAAACCTACGTTCTATCTTTCAGCAGGTAACTAAGAAAAGCGACCCAGCAGCCTGCCCAGCTGGTAACATTAAGCTGTTAACTCCAATAAAAGACGTGAGGGAGTTGGTCAGATTTTTATTTGAAATTTCTTTAATTAAATAATTAATAGTAAAGGAGGTCAATTATGGCAAAGTACAACACCAAGAGGGAAATTTCTCTCGAAGATCAGAAGAGTGGAGTTGAAAAGACTACTACTCACCAGGGCGGACAGGGTTACACCCAGCGTCCAGAAGCGGAACTTATCGGTATCCTCGCAACGGGTATGGGTAACAACTTTTACGAAAAGGAAACTGAACGTGAAAAGAGGTTCCGTGATGTTCTCGACAAGGTTGCAAAGGTTAACAAGCTTTTCGCAGCTAAGGCACTTATTTACGCTCGTACTATTTTTGGACAGCGTTCCGTTACTCACTTCGGTGCAGTTGAAATGATTCCTCACCTTCAGGGGGACCCACTTGCTAAGAAGTTCTTCACCAAGAGGGACAAGAAAGCAGAACGTGGCGGAATTATCTGGAGGCTTGACGATATGGCTGAAATCCTTGCAGCATATTTTGCAAAGAATGGCCAGGAAGCATCTCTTCCTAACTCCCTCAAGAAGGGATTCAAGGATGCTCTTGAACATGCTGACACTTACGAACTTGCTAAGTACCAGATGAAGAATAGGGGTGTATCACTTGTTGACATTGTCAACCTTGTTCACCCAGTTGAAACTCCTAAGAATGGTTTCATCTATATTCCTGAACAGGATTACCTCAAGGCAACTGCTGGAACAAAGTTCGTTGGCAAGGAATACCAGAAGAACGAAAAGGGCGAAGTCCAGGTTCCTGCACTCCGTGCTCTCGTACTCGGAATTCTTAAGCAGTTCAACACCGTTGAAGATAAGAATACTGAAGCTGGTAAGGTTGTAGCTGAAAAGGTTAAGAGCGGAGAAATCACTCAGGAACAGGCAGCAGCTCAGCTTAACGAAGCTAAGACTGAAAACTACAAGGAACTCATCGAAACCAAGAAGATTGGTTACCTTGCACTTCTTCGTAACATCAGGAATATTCTTAAGACTAACGATACAGTTCTCCTTGACAAGGCGTGCGAACTTCTTGTCGACCAGAATTTCATCCGCAAGTCACTTGTTTGGCCTCACCAGATTGACCTTGCTCTCGAAGTAATGTTAATCGAATTCAATGGTCGTCAGCTCCAGAAGATTGCAGCAGCTCTCGATGAAGCTTATGAAAAGTCAATCCCTAACCTTTCTCAGCTTCTTCCAGAAGGAAAGACTGCAGTTGTCTTTGACACTTCAGGTTCTATGGAAGGCGGATGGGGCGGTGGAATCAAGATTGATGGCAAGCCAAGCAACTCTCGCCCAGTTGATAAGGCAGCTCTTATCGCAGCAACTTTTGCTAAGGGTACCGGCGGAGACGTCTACCATTTCGGAACATCTTGCGCAGCTATTAAGGGCTGGAATCCAAATGATGCCATCAACACTCTTAAGAAGAGTTTTGCTCGTCATATCGGAGAATGCGGTCATGGTACTGTTTATTCATCTATTCTTCCTGAACTCGAAAGAGTTGGAGGTGGATACGACAGGATTCTTATCATCACCGACGAACAGGGTGCAGATTCTTTCGAAGATACCTACAAGAGGTATTCTGGAAAGTATGGAACTCCATACGTTTACTTCATTAACATTGTAGGCTACGGCCCAACAATGGCTAAGGCTGGAAACAAGGTATTCCGTCTCTTCGGATACTCTGCAGACATCTATGAAAAGATACCTCACTTGGAAATGAACATCAACGAAGTTATCGATGCAATTAACCGTATCGAAATCTAACATGGATACTAAGGACCCCGGGAAATCCGGGATCCTTTTTATTATCAATTAAGCAAGGTAAAGTATGATATAAGATAAATATAATCATACTATGGAAAAAAACCCTATTTTTTATATCTACTCTATTACTAATAAAATTCTAAATAAAAAATATATAGGAAGCCGGGTATGTTACAAGGATAAAATAGAGAATGATAACTATTGGGGCTCAAGTAAATATCTTCAGCGGGATTATAAAATATTCGGAAAAGAAAATTTTATAAAAGAAATAATATCTATTGAAAGGGATCAAAAAGATTTATTTGAAATAGAAGCTAAATTTATTTTGAAATATAATACTTTAGAACCTAATGGATATAATAGATTTTTGCCGAATAAGAGAAATGGTTTTTCTACAAGGGGATGCCATCATTCAGAAGAAACCAAACAAAAAATGATTTCATCTTCGATAGGTAAAAATAAAGGGAGGATATTATCGGAAGAACACAAGCAAAAGATTTCTAAATCATCAATAGGCAAACATATTGGGGAAATAAGGTCGGAAGAAACAAAAAGAAAAATAAGCCAATCTAATAAAGGATTAAATAAGAATAGACCATGTTCTGAAGAGAAAAAAGAAAAATTAAGGAAAGCATTATTAGGTAAAAATAGAGGAAAAATTCGATCAGACGAGACAAAAGAAAAAATGAGAATAGCAAAACTGGGAAAAAATAAAAAGGATATACAGGCATAAGCCTATTATCAATAAATTAATCAATAAATATTATCATGAGTAAAAACGGAACAGTAAAATTTTTCAACGAGACTAAAGGTTTTGGATTCATCAAAGAAACCGGAACTGGAAAAGAATACTTTGTTCATATTTCTGGCGTTAAGGAAAACACCTTACGAGAAAATGATGAAGTAGAATTTGATCTCGTAGAAGGAAAGAAAGGTTTAAATGCAGTTAATGTCGTACAAAGAAACCGGAACTGGAAAAGAATACTTTGTTCATATTTCTGGCGTTAAGGAAAACACCTTACGAGAAAATGATGAAGTAGAATTTGATCTCGTAGAAGGAAAGAAAGGTTTAAATGCAGTTAATGTCGTATTAGTATAACTTTTACTTTTAACCAAAATTTAACACCCGGGATATTTTTTTATCTCGGGTTTTTTTTGTATATTTGTAAAAATAATCAGTATGGAAGAGCTTGAATTATATGTTGTTCGAAATAAGCAAGGACAATATTTCCGCAATAAAGGATATGGCGGCTATGGATCTAACTGGGTAAATGAATTAAAAAAAGCCAGGATCTATCCCAAAATTGGTCCGGCAAGAACTCAGGTTTCGTTTTGGGCTACAAATTATCCAGAGTATGGAACCCCGGATATTCTCGTTTTAAAGGTTTCAGTAATACAGGTTCTTCAGGAAGAAGATCGGGTAAAGAAAGCAGCTTTAAAAAGGAAAAAAGAAGAAATTTCAAAACAACTTTATTGGGCAAAGAGGGAACAGGAAAAAGCTGAAATTAAAGTTAGACAACTATCAGATCAAAAAGAAGCTCTTTTAGCAAAACAAAAAGTTGAAAAGCTCGAGGAAGAATTAAAATCTCTATCATGAGAAAATATATGTGGATAAACAAATATAGGTATTGACGATTTATTAGGATGATATGATGAAATATAGAATGTATTTTTTTGTTCCTTATAATATATCTCCTATTCAGCAGGCGATACAAGCAGGTCATGCAGCATTGGAATATGCCTTTCGATATTATAACCCAGCCGAGTATGATCTCATTAGTTTTTTAACAAATGATAAAACCTGGATCATACTGAATGGTGGGACTACGAATTCAAAAGTCATTGGTAATACAAGAGAAGAGCAGGATCCCTATATAGGTTCATTGGATAATATTGTTCATCAACTTGAGAAAAATGGAATTAAATATAGCATTTTTAACGAGCCCGATCTTAATGATGCATTGACAGCTGTTTGTTTTCTTGCAGACGAAAGAGTTTGGGATTGGGAAAACTATCCTAATTTCAGGGATTATTTAAATAATACTGCATTGGATCTAGCAGAATATCCTTTTCTTAAACATAAAAGGATTAAGAACAAATCAGATTTTTCTGATTCTGATTTACTTATTTCTTTTCCAAAAGAATATTATAATTGGTTAGAAAAAATTGGAGGAGAAAAAAATGCTTTTCTGAAAAATCTTATTGAAGGTAAAAAATTAGCATAATGGCAACAATTAATGAAATAATGTCAGATCTTGATGTTATTAATCAGCAAATATCAGCAGTTATTGTAGAATTCAATGAGTGGCTTGATATATGCAGGGAAATGGGAATGACTGATGATGAGATATTAGCAAAAATAAATGAACACTGGGATTTTTCTTCTTTTTCATCATTGGAAGAAGCTATTGAATGGTTTGAAGATTTAGGAATTTAAGATTTAAGAATTTATGGCATTCTTTTCTTTAGGCGGAGATGATCCGGATATTGAACCGGGACCGTTATCACACTGGTTAGAGGATTTTTCATATAATGACGATATTATGGACATAGGTTCGGGAAACGCATATCCTTCAAATGCGTTAAGTAATTTTGCTCCTCATCCGTTTGAGATTGACGGCGTAAAATGTAATTCTATGGAAGGATTCTTGCAATCTCTGAAATTTGAATCCAAAGAGATGCAAGAATATGTGTGTACTCTTGTA
>MWEH01000023.1 GCA_002070965.1 Firmicutes bacterium ADurb.Bin080
ATCGAGATAGCCATGCGGTGGATCATCTTGTCCAAAGGTCACAAAGGTACCTTTGCCGTACTGCGTTTTATCGATAGGTGTGCCGGTAAAGCCAATATAGGTAGCATTGGGCAGCGCACCCATGAGGTAGTTGCCGAGCTTTCCGCCAGTGGTTCTGTGTGCTTCATCCACCAATACGAAAATATTCTTGCGCGTGTTGACGTTTGCCGGTATCCCCTCAAACTTGTGAATCATGGTAACAATGAGGCCGCGCCTGTCGCGTGAAAGAAGTTCCCGAAGATGCTCCTTGCTCTCGGTGACCTCGACATTCCCGATGCCGACGGCACAGATGTTGGCAAAGAGCTGACTTTCGAGCTCGTTTCGATCCACGAGCATAATAACGGTGGGATTTTCAAAGAGGGGATTTTCGATGATCTTCTGCGCGGCAACAATCATGGTGTAGGTTTTGCCCGAGCCCTGCGTATGCCAGACAAGCCCCCGATGTTTTGCCGGGTTCTGCGCTCTTTCTACTATCTTATTGATGGCTTTCATCTGATGTGGCCGCAGCACCACCTTTTTTAGCTCATCGTCCTGATGGGTAAAAAGGATAAAATCGGCAATCAGCTTTAATATCCGCTCTCTGTCGAAAAACGTTTTGACGAGCTGCTCAAAATTTCCTCCTGCCTCTTCCTTCCAGTTGAAAAGCAGCTTTTCGGAAGTGTTCCAGGTGCCACTGTAGTAATACTTTGAGATGTGGGTTATGGCATAGGCCTGCAGCACGGCAAGAAGCTCCGGGCAATCGCGATGATAGCGCTTTACCTGTTCCAGCGCCTCGCTCATGCCTTCTACCTTTGTTGCAGCTTTGGTTTCGATAAATACAAGGGGAATGCCGTTGATGAGGAAGACAATGTCCTGCCGGATAGTCCTGGTGCCATTGGCAAACCTGAACTCGTCCGTGACATGAAAGGTGTTGCGATCGATATTGCGGGTATCGAGCAGGGTAATGTTGCGCTCCCGCTTTTCGGACGGGACAAACACTGTTTTCAAGCCCTTTAGATATTCCCATACCGTAAAATTCCCTTCGATGGTGGCAGGCACGGTTTCAATCTTTTTGATGATATCCTCTGCCATAAGATGATCTGCAAAGTCCGAATTGAGCTTCTGCAACTGACTGACAAAGATCTCCCTGAACACCATGCCCGTCTCTCCGCCTCGCAGGCGCAGGGCTTCGTCAGGATGGACATAGTCCCAGCCGAGCCTGAGCAAGGCTTTTGTTCCATTTGGTGCAACGTATTCCGCATCGAGATCTTGCACATAGTGGAGGATGGGCTTTTGGACCGAATATTGTTCACTTCCCAATGTACTCATGAGGGCACCTCAAGATGATTCACTCTAATTTTTGCGGTCATAAGATTATCCAACAAGGTTTTAAATAGCTCCTCAAGCGCCTGCTTTTTGTTTTCCTCAGCTTCGATTTTAGCATCAATGGCAGAAAGAATCGAAGCAATTTTTTGCTGAACAGGAAGAGGGGGAAGAGGAACGTATTGATTTAATATGTCTTTATCAGTTACTGCAGGATAGCTTGAACCACGCTGGTTTTCAGTAACACTATTGACAAAATTATCTAAACTTACTGTGTAGAAAATATAATAAGGATTCGCTATTTGCTTTTTACAACGTATAACACAAAAAGCAGTGGAAACAATTTGACCATTTAAATTTTCTGGAACTATTGCTATTCGCTTAAGATATGGACGTACTGTAGCAAAAATAATATCGTCAGTTTGAATAGCTTTTCTAGCTCGATGTGGAGCATCCTTTCCTAAAAATTCGCTGTAACTTGTTATTTTTAAAGCATCATTCGATATAGCAGATACATCTACATATTTAAATTCATTACTTGAATCTCGTCGAGGGTCTTTCTGTTTTGCTTTTTCCGTCACTTCTCCCAGTTTTACCACTTTCCATTCTTCCGGCACTTTTCCGATTTCTGTTTCCTTGAGTGGAACGTTTTCTGCTTCCTCTGGCGACACGGGTCCGTAGGTGAACAGGTGTTTCATCATAGATTTTTTGAGGGCTTTTGTGGCGTCTATCACCGCCTCTGTTTTTTCCTTTGCCTCTTGCACCGCAGAAAGCACATCGGCAATCCTTTGCTGCTCGGGGAGTGGAGGGAGAGGGAGTTTTTGTTCATTTTTAAACTGTGTCAATTGGAAATTGTATTTACCATCAGAAGCTCTTCTGGCATACTTATTATAATCAACCATTGGACTATTAAGTAAATAGAAAATATATTCAGTATTAGCTTTTAACGGGTCAACCCTTCCGAGAAAAGTAAAAGAAGCATATGTGAATTTATTTTTTTGTATTTCTCTAATTAATACATTTCTTCCTATATTCTTTATACTTCCACTTGAACCTACAAATAGAATATCATTTATACGAAGCATCTTATCTACAGGAATGTCTTTAGTTAAAAAATACGTATCTATAAAATCTATTATCCCATTTTCTTTGATATTAGGTATGCCAATAACAGGGATACCATTGCCTTCTTTGTTTGCTTCTTCTTTTCGCCAAGATATACCCCTTTTTAAATCAATAATTTCATCTAAATTGATAATTTCCCATTCCTTTGGCAGAGGTCCGAGTTCTGTCATCCTGTAGTCTTGCGGCAGTATTTCGTTGGAGGTTGAGTTCATAATGATGGTATCCTAAACATTTGGTTCTTCCTCTAATTCTTACTCTAATAAATTTATAATTGTAAAAACATCATTTGAAAAATTATTACAATATTTCTCATATTCTTCTTGATGTATAGCAATACACAATAAATGGGTTGGCCTGGAAAATGCGACATGCGCGATTTTTAAAGCCTGCTTTTTTCTTTTAGAATCAGATTCTTCCATATTTTTTTTATCAGTTAATTCCTTGTAAAAGTATTCAATACTGTTCGTATAATATTTTGTTTCTAAATACAATGTAGCAGTATGGGTTTCTCCCTTAATTCCATGAACGGTATCTATAGGAATAATCACTTCGGTACCGTTAATTGATTTTTTATAGACATTGTACCCGTCTGTAGGTTGCGTATTAGGAGCATCTTTTAATTTAATTTTTTGTATATATTCTTTAGCTTTATTTTTAAGATTAAATCTTAATGAACTAATGCAATTAATAATAACGTTTGAAAAATCTTGGAAATCATTTTCAATGTAATATTTAGCAATAGATGTCAATAGTTCATTTAACAGATTCTTATTAGTTTCATTTATTAAGTTTATTAATTCTGACTTGCTATATTTTCTATTTTTAGGCGACATTATATTTGAAAGAGATAATGCCTCCAGAATGCAAGATATGGTTCTATTCTTAAATTCTCTTGGACTAACGTTTTTTGAAAGTTCATACATTGTATAAAGATTTGGGAAATATATTTTATTGATATTAGTCAATTTCTTATCAAAATTAGGAAAGTAATATTTAATTGACAAACCATTTTCATTTTCTTTACCAACCCAACCTACTGCCTTTGCTGGATATCCGGAACATAAAGAAATGTCATATAAATTTTTTTCTTCATCGTTATAATTAGATTTTTTAGTACAAACAAGTTCAGCAAATTTATTTAATACTTTATCTGTTGTATTATTGTCAAACACAATAATTACTGGTTTTATGGAAATATTATCGCAGCCACATAATGTATCATAAGGCTTTATTGCTATGTTTTTTATGACATCTGCTATTGGTTGGGGAATTCTATGGGATTTAGTAAGTTTCATTATCTCATATCTATTATCTTTTTTAGGCTCCCATACAGTTTCTGTGTAATCATCATTCATTATCCCTTGATTCACATCACCTATCCATTGGATAATTACATTTTCATTAAAGCATTTTTCTATGATTTCTTTTTGTATGGCGGATGTATCCTGTGCTTCATCAATAAACACGTATTTAAAACGGGATGAAAATATTTTACTTAGTTCTGGGATTTGATCCAAATATTTATTTGCAAAATCATAAGAATCAAAATATGATAAAACTCTATCAATCTTTAGAACTTTACATTTCAACTGAACTGCAGCTTTTATAATTTCTTTTTTTTCATCATCTGTCCAATCATTTTTTGACCTTGGTTTTTTTATGTTGATTGGTTTTTTATTACTTGAGTAAACTATTTTGCACTCTTGACCACTCTTCTGAAAAGTATATTCTCCAAATATTTTATTAGCATAATTTAAACTTTTTAAATTATTCAGTGAATCTTTTCCGATATCTCTTAAATAGAATGTATTTAACATTCTCTCTTTTTGAATTTCAGTATCAATATAATTAGGTCTGTATCCAAAACATTTGATATATGCAGGAATAGCAAGATATCTATCTACAAATGATTGAATGGTTCCAAAGAAATTTGGGTGGCTGAAAATCCTGTTTGCTTTTTCACCCAATTTATTCTTAATAATATCAATAGCCACATTGGTATGTGTTAAAACACAAATGCCCTGATTTTTTTCAAATGGCATTTTTTCGGATAAAATATACAGTTTAGCAAGTAAGACTGTCGTTTTACCGCTACCAGGACATGCCTGTAAATGCAATGATTTATCAATACACCTGATAAAGTCTTTACGTTCATCATCAAACGATTGCCCATTATTCAGAAAAATCTTTTCAGCTTTATTAATATCATCATCACTTACAAGCATTTTCTTACCAATTTAATTTTTCGGTTACATGTTCAATAGCTTCTATTAAATATTTCACACCTGTGTCATTTTTATAATCTTCTTTAATTAAGCTTATTACATCTTTTTTATCATCATTTAATAATTTTCCAAGCCATTGAGCCGTTACAGATTTTGAAGCCTGCTTCTTCTCTAAAGATTCATATACTATACTTGCTCTTTTATGTATATCTTTCTCATTTGAAAAATCCTGTAATTGAATATTCTGAATATCCTGCTCTGTAATCCAATCATTGCTGTATTTTATTTTCTTAGCAATTTGTATTGCCTTATTAATGTACATATAAAGGTTGCCCATTGCTATATCAAATTCCAGAGTTTTAAGAGAAGAAACAAAAGCTTTAATATTTCCATCATTTGAACTGTATTTCTGCAATTTTGCTTGTTTTTTATTTAATATTTCTTTCTCATTAATAATCTGTCCGCTTTCATCAACGGCTTGTCCATTTTCGTTTGTTTTAGTATCTAAATCCGTCACCACGGCAACCTTAATGGGTAAAACATTTCCATCATTTCTTTTGAAAATATTAGCAAAGCGTAATAACGCAGTACTACCAACATTTACAATAGAGACGCCGTATTTATATAATGGTCTATCCAATAATTCTGCTAATGTTGGAATTAACATATTCTCTGCATCACCTTCAACTATTATCACACTTTTTGCGAAGAAAAGGTTTGCTTTTGTTGCATCTAGAAATCGCTCTAAAAACTGATAATCACTCTCGCTTAACGCTGTTGAACTGCTGTCTAACGAATAAACATTGCTACTGAAACATAATTTAATGTATTTCAAAGGAATACTCGAGCCTAACTGAGTACTGTGTGTAGTAAATATATATTGAACCTTACTATTCTCATCAGCGAGCAAAGATTTCAAAACACGCAATTGCGCTTGTGGATGAAGATGCGCTTCCAATTCTTCGATTAATGCTAATCTTAATCCCAAATATCCTTCTCTCTTTAAATGAATTAATTCAGCTGCTATGTATAGTAAATTTAGAGTACCCAATCCAGCTTTATTTTCTTCAAGTAAAAGTTCAAGTTTTCGAAGTATTGCATTTAATTCCGCAGGAGTAATTCTTATTTCTGGATTCCTTTTATCATCTTCTTCAAGAAAACTTTTTGTTTGAGATTGAAAACTATCTTTAATACTTTTCCCACCTGATTCTTCTCCGGTTATTCTAAGATCTTCATTTTTATCCAATTTATCTTTTTCAAAGTAATCCATTGTTAATTTATTGGCTTGTTCAAAATACTTTTCTAAAGGATGTTTTTCATTAACGTCTTTTTTTTCAAATACAGGAAGACTTTTTAATATTTGATATAATCTT
>MWEH01000024.1 GCA_002070965.1 Firmicutes bacterium ADurb.Bin080
TTTCGAGGATCTTGTCGTAGCAGGCTATTGCCTCGTCGTATCTTTTCTGGCCAGAAAGTGCAAGTCCCTTGGAGTTAAGGGCACGGATATCATTCTGATCTATTTCGAGGATCTTGTCGTAGCAGGCTATTGCCTCGTCGTATCTTTTCTGGCCAGAAAGTGCAAGTCCCTTGGAGTCAAGGGCATAAACATCATTCTGGTATATTTCGAGGGCTTTGTCGCAGTAGTCTATTGCCTCATCGAATTTCCTTTGTTTAATTAAATTATCCGCTTTATTTAATAATGAATAGAGTTTAGCTTTTTTTACCAACAAATCACCAAATGAATAATAATCTTTACACTAGAATTTTAACAATCTTTATTTATAAAATTATACTAGAAAAGCTTTATCACTATATTTGAATCTGAGTCTGAAATAGCTCTAAGAATAAATAACATCGTTTCCATCGAATCTTCAAGTTTTAAGCTAAGGACCTCAATATCACATGGGTCAAGCATTGTCTTAAGGGCCTTTTTCCTTAAATTTTTTGTGTCCTCAATAGCTCTTTCCAGGTCATTTATTCTAAAAGAGACATTATATTTCTTACAGAGTAGATCAATTCTCTCTCTGTACCTCTTTTTACTTAAATTTTCATTTATAATTGAGGTATACTCTGAAAGTAAAGAATTAAGACAGGCGTCACATTCATTATGTATAGACAATAGCTCTTGAATTATGCCCATAAATGAATTATCTTTAACGACTATCATCCTAACTACACCTCACCATACACAAAACTTTTCCATGATAATTGGCTTCATAGATTCTAAACGGGCCTTCTTCGTAGTTGTTATCGCCCTTTGTCACAAGGTAAGTTTTTCTATACTGGTCCTTTTCTATTCTGACAATCCTGTCTGTTATAGCAATCCCATCTTTTGCCATTCTATATCCTATGATGCCCCCCACTTTTAGCTCCTTAAAGGGGAAGTGATAGTCAGAGATGAAATGATCGCCCGACTTCATTGTGAGGAGCATGTTAGTTGGTGTGGCATACCACTCCTGGTACCTTATTGCATCACTTCCATAAACTTCACAGTCACATCTGGGAAGTTGCACCAACTGAACTCTCTTATAGGCCTCAAGTTTTTCATTTGATATACCGCTATCTGCGCATCCTTGAAATGAAATAGCCAAAGGTAAAATAACGAAAAATAAAACTAAACTTCTAAAGACTTTACTTATGTTCATTTTGATTTACCTCTAGATAAATAACCCCACTATGCTGTTCACAAGCTGCATGAGTGCGTACACAAAAAAAGCTGAAATTATAAATAATACAGCCAGCAATATACCTACGACCTTAAAGAAAGGAAAGTCTCCAGAATATGTTTCGGCATAATTACTTTCATAAGAAGGCGTGTAAGAATAATCAGGCGTTGAATGATTGTATGAAGGATAGCCGCTATTTGCAGTATGGTAAGCAGATCTGTAGATATATTGCCTAGAACGCTCTGAAGTCCCAGCACAGTTTACACACATCCCATTCCTATAATCCCAGTGGTAGCTGCAGACATGTTTTCCACAGCTGCAAGATTTATACACGGGAGTTTCTTCAAAGGCATCTCCTCCACATATATCACAATAATACAGTCCCATTTTAATACACCCAAATTATATCTGCCTCTAAATATCTTAAAGAGTTCTTGTTTATGATAAAGGAAAAATGTTTATTGTAAAACGTGGGATTAAAATATTAAGTTTACTTAGGCAAGTTATGGACTACGAAGAGTTTATTGGACTACCAGATGGGGACAAAGTCTTTATACTTGACTATACAAAGAGTAGGGACATAATAGAGTTTGGCTTGAACTCTGAAACTGAAGAAATTAGGCACGCTGTATCAGGAAATTCCAACTTGACTGAAGATGACCTAAGGGCACTATCAGATGATTATCTGAAGCTATAAGAAAGAATGTTGCAAGGCACCAGAACTCAACTTCCGGGATATTAAGGAAGCTTTCCAACGATGAATCAAAAGAAGTTAGGCTTGCAGTTGCTATGAACTTTGAAACTAGTGATGAGATATTAAATGAAATGCTTCAGTCACAAGGCGATAGCTTCAAGGAGATCTTGAAGGAGAGGCAGGAAGAGTACAAGAATGTAGAAAAGGTCTATGACATCATAGTCAGACTTAATGAGGAAAATGAGTATTATGGTGTAGTGACATATTTTATAATAGATGAAATTGAAAAGATTGGGCTCAGGCCTTATAGGCTTAGGGATTACCTAAGGGTGCTAAAGAAGGAGGAGAGGATAGTAGAGTTTAGGCCGGACAATTACATACCAATTGAGTATTTGAGATAAAAATACTATGTAGATTGATTGTATGCTATGGATCTAGATATAGATTTGAGCATAAAATAATTAGTCTATAGTAAATATTATTTGTTTACTATAAAGAAAAAGAAATTAATATGATAAACTATTCTATTGAAATAGGATATTATGGGATTATTTGATTTGATACTTTTATTTATCATAGGTATAGTAATCTTTTCAGTAGTTACTTCAAATTCCGAAATAAGTCCAAGTGTAATCGAAGAAAAAAACATAGAACTCTGTGCAAGTCTAAAAACGGGTCCGTTAAAAGATGGTATAATAAAAAATAATCCTGAAAACAGATACACGACTGATGAAGAAATATTCATAGAATTAAAAATTAGTGGTCTAGAAAACAATGGTGGAGAATCAGTCTATCGCATAATGTACTTACTTACAGAAAGAGAGGATAAAGATACCTATTATCTCTATCAAAACAAAAAAAATACAGTGCCTTTCAAAGAAGGAGGGGGAATCTATAATGAAATTATACAGCTGCCAAAAGAATATTTTAAGGAAGGTAACTATACGATAGTCCTAAAGATTCAAGATATGAAGGATAAAGAAATAAAAGAGGTAAGACAAAATTTAACTATTTATAATCGCCCAAAGAATTATTACAGTTTTATTCAAAATTTTGAATCTGAAGAACTACCTCCCGTCTTTTGGATTATCTTAATTGGAATTTTCATTGTTATGTCAATCACAAGAGAACAGAAAGAGGATTATTCGAAGGAAAATTATGATAGGGGTACATTTAGAGTAAATGAGTTTAATGACTATATGTATACGTATAAGATGAGAGAAAGTCAACATAAAAGGGCTGAAGAGGAAAGAAGAAAACAAGAAGAGTACCGAAGAAAGGAAGAAGAGCGTAAAAGGGCTGAAGAGGAAAGGAGAAGGGAAGAGGAAAGAAGAAAACAAGAAGAGTACCGAAGAAAGGAAGAAGAGTATTCAAGGAAAAAGAGTCAAGAATACTCTGATAATATAAAAAACCTTCTAAGAGAGTTTGAATTGGATCCATATGGAAAAATAGGAAGAAAGGAAATAAAGGAACAATATAGGTATTGGGTAGAAATTCTTCATCCGGACAAGAATCAAAACAAGAGTGAAAAAACTAGAAAAAAGGCTGAAGAAAAATTGAAACGAATAAATCAAATATATGAAAAACTAAATAAGCATTATAATAAGTAAAATTTATTAATATCTAATAAAATAAATTCAGTCGTTAATCTTAGTAAGGCTATTTATTACATTATCAAGATATTTACTTTCCTTTCCATACTTCATTTCCTTATTATAGATTTGAGCTAATTTTTTGATATTATTTTCATCTATTTTGTATAAACTTCCAGAACTGGACATAATGAATAGGTCAGTTTCCTTTCCAACTCCCACAGCAACTTCAGAATTTCTCTTAGCTTTGTATACATTGTATAGAGTTGTTCTCATGTTGTCTGTTTTAGAATGTTTCTGGAAGTATAGTGTATTTATGGCCTGTGTTGTTCCACTCCCAATTGCAGAAAAGCTAATGTCTCTGCGCTCCCCTATAAATTTCTCATTGATAACTGAAATATGGGCGCTTGCCCCCTTAAATCCGGCCAAAAGAACTGAAACGCTAAAATCAAAATCTTTTATCTCATTTAACATCTCGGTAACAAATTCATTATGGTGATCTTTCATTAAAATAGTATTTATAGATTGATGGTCAATTTTGAATCGTGAAAAAATATTCTTCTCAATGTTTGCATCTCTTTCATTTATAATATTTTGATATATTTTATTTTGAAGAGTATCATAAGAATAATCGTTATTGAGATTATCAAAAAGCCTTTGAAAATTATTTAGATTTCCTGAAACCATTGCAACGGCTGTAGGAGTTATTTTTCTATACTTTTCAATATTATGTTCAAATTGGCCTAAGTAAGATCTTGATACCATTCTATCGGTAGCAAATACTATAGCTTCTCCTTCTGAATCTAATCCTTCAGACAAACCTATTGCGGCAATACAAGTAGTCATAGCTTATTTATAAGAAGGAGAGTATTTAATATTTTCGGATATGGGTAGCTCATGTGTTATGTAAATAAGAAATATTTATTGAAGATATATTAAAATACCATTAAATCGAGATATGTAAATACTAATCGATATTTATTATTCCACTTCTTGTTTAAGCCATTTTTCTACCTCATATTTTCCTTGAAGTATAACTTTTCCAGATAGACCTTTGTGGATTACAATAGAAGGCACTTTTTCAAGATTATATGTTCTAAATTTGAATATCTTTTTAATAATTTCTTCTTTAGTTCCCTCACTTAACTCTATATACTCCACAGGTATTTGATCAGGAATTGTATTTTTTATAAAAGGCAAAGTTTCGATTGAATCTTGACTTGTTTTACTCCAAAATACTTCTATCCAAAGGATGCCCTTATCGTTTGTATTCAAACAACAAGCTGTTGTTGACAAAAATAGTATAATAATAAATAAGACTAATAACCTCTTCATTTACCCGCCTTTAGACATTTATCTTTAACTTAGGATATATTTAAATTTATCTCTAACTTGGAATATCTTCCTCCAGATGCCTTAAAGAGTTCTTGTTTATGGTAAAGAATAATTTTTATTTTTATCAGTCTTGCGTAGATTTCAGGATCTGTAGTGTATCCAATGGCTAGCCCTCATTAGTGCTCGTGTTAACACAAAAAACAGTTGGTGAATCCTATCGCTACCATTGTTAGCATAAATAATGTATTTCCAATATTTTTATGAATAAGTTAATAGCAGGAAACTAATTACTATCAAAACATAACAAATAATATCAAATACTCTCATTTAATTACCTCCTTCTTTTTTTGGCGCAAATAAATTAAGGATAAAAATTGCTAGTAAGAATGGTATTGAAGGTATCAATACCACTATGACGAATAACGGGAGTAGTATCGGCGCTGTTATGATGAGTATAAGTATTGCCATTTCTCGGCTGCATCCTAATGCATCTTGTGCAGTTTCTATTAAACCTTCCATCTGTTCACCTCCTTTCCATTTCCAGATACTTTTCCAATACCTCTTTTACCCTTCTCACCTTTATTCCTTTCGCTTCCAGCACCCTAATTGTTTCTCTTTGTTCATCCTTAAATATGTCCTTGTTGTATTCTATTATACCGGCTATCCCGTGTATGTTTGAGATAATCTCAAATTCTATCCCTTCTACATCTTGATAAAATTACCTCACCACATGCTTCGTTAGATACTTCATTTTTCTCACCTAGTTATATGGAAATATAGTTTTGAGTCCTTACTGATCTGGAAAAATAATAAACATAGAATTCTATTGCTAATCTCAGTAGTATAAGGCATCAAAATACTACAGTTGATTCTTAATTTAAATTATTTTCCACCTTTTAATTAATCAAATAAGTGAATATTTTTTAATGACAAACATTTATAAACTTCATATCGGCCCTTCATCTAATGATTAATCCAAATAACACCAGAATGGTTCCTGGATGGAAGTTTGCCCCTGTTCCCATATGTTTTGGCGGTGATCTAAGGGCAATCGCATTTTGTTGCCATCCTGGATATCCTTTGACATTTTCCTTCAAATGCGGCCTTCCAAAAGCCTTGGAAGAGCTTGGTATAACTAAAGAGGAGTACATCGAAATAAAGGATAGGTTCTCAAAAGAACATGATTGGGATAGTGAACTTACCTGTTTCAAATCACTTTCTTATTGCTGCATGAGAAGAGGTGGATGTATAGGGGGTAGAGACTTGGCCCTATCATCTAAGTACAAAGATGAAGAAGCATATGAAAAATATTTTGCATTGAAGAGAAAGCTCTGCGTTGAGATATTAAAAAAAGCTAGAAATAAAGAAAAGGTTAAAGAGCTTTTAGAATATGAGCTTTCTAGACCAGAGCCTTTAATCGAATAATGTTATTTTTTATGCGATCATTTTTATTGAATATTGCAGAACCAGCAACTAAAATGTCGGCACCAGCATTTTTGATTTTCTTTATGTTTTTTTCAGTAACTCCGCCATCTACTAAAATCTCAATGTCATGCCCTCTCACTAATTTCTTTGCTTCTTTGATCTTTGGCAGCATTGTCTCAATGAAGCTCTGGCCTCCAAATCCAGGATTTACAGTCATTAAAATAAGTAAATCC
>MWEH01000025.1 GCA_002070965.1 Firmicutes bacterium ADurb.Bin080
AGGTCTAGCAGAAACAGTAGCTTATGTATCGGTAAATCCGGATTTTTGTGATTTGTCACCAGAGTGCCATGAAAGCTTGCAATATCTGTAAGGTATCTCTTTATACGGCTATCGGCCAATGCCGCATTTCTGATTTCAACAAGATTTTCCTTAGATTCGTGGCACAGGTTAAGAAGAATTGGATATTTCAGCCAGTCATCGCTTATATTCAGCAGCTTTTGATAATCCATTTTCTATATCAACCTCCCTCATTTTCAGCGTATACTCACGCAAAACAGTATTATAAAATCAGAGAGTGAAGAACCTTGAGAATCGCATAATATGCAGCGTCATGGGGAAGAAAGAGGTGTCATGAAAGAAAATAATTTTATAGGAGTACAACATACGTGCGTACGTATCGTAGCTTAAAATATCCGGTAGAACATAAAAACCATACACGATGGAGAGAACAGTCAAAACTAAAATCGAAGGTGATTTCTCATTTGTCCTAATTACCTCTGTGTTTTTTCCCATAACTAAATCCCATTTCTAAAGAATAGAATTTCATTTATACCTAATTTTGCAAAGAATGAGCATACAGTTTGATTTTTGTACCGTTTTCATGCATCTTTAAGATACCTATGATCTTTTTTTCATATATGTATCCTATCCCGGATAATTAATTATATCATCCATACTAACACTAAGTGATGGTTCGATTCAAGGAGAGAAGGTCATTCAGTTTTTCTCTTACTTGAGACTATTCTTTAGCCACTGCTCCTTTGTAAAATACGTAAAATGTTCTGTTCTCACATCTCCCATCAAAGTACATGGTCTATTTTCTTCAGTATGATGGTATTTAAAACCGCACTTTTCCTGACAACGTTTAGATTTTTCATTTTCATCATAATAACCGCACCACATTGCTGTACAGCCTAAATCTTCAAAGGCGTGCTTCTGTAATGCTCGTACTGCTTCAGGAATGTATCCATTCCCCCAGAAAGGAACGCCAATCCAATATCCGACTTCAATCTCAGTATCATTGGCTTTTGTATATGACTGGACAGGAGGGAATAAACCAATGCTACCTATAGCCCGATTATCTTCTTTTAAGCAAACCGCATAAGTCTCATCAGCGGACAATACACTGCGTATAATATCAAGGCTGTTTTCCACACTTGTATGCACAGGCCATCCGGCTATAGGACCAACATCTGGATCCTTTGCATATTCATATAAACTCTCTGCATCCCTATCCTCCCAAGGACGTAAAATAAGTCTTTCTGTTCTGAATTCCATAATATCATCTCCAAATTATTCCTGTTCTAATATAGTGACCCTCCTGTATCGCTGCAAATGTTGCAACTGAGCAGACAACTACTGCACTATATTTTAGGTCAATAACCGATAGTGTCAGTGGCAAGATAAATAATAATATTCCTGTAACCTTATTCATAATCGTATGTAAAGCCACGAACTTCTTTTTTATAACATATCCGGAGATAACATTGGATACTTTGATAAGCAAAATAATGAAAGTCCATACATAAATCCAAGATGCAATATCAAGTACAGGAAACAATTTTATAAGGCATACTACCACAAAAACAAAATCCGCAACCGAGTCCAACTTGGAGCCAAACTCACTGGCAGAATTTGTTTTCCTTGCAACTGTTCCATCTATCATATCCGTTAATCCTGCAATTATATATAAAACATAAAATGTGAAAGAAAGTGCAGGACAAAAAAGCAATACAACGCTACAAACGATTCTAACGGTTGTTATGATATTTGCTAGGTTAATCATGCATTTCCCCCTCTCTTCAAATTATCGTTGTACAAGGAGTCAGTATGATATCAACAATCTTTTCAAAATGAGGATCTAACTTAATTTTTTAAAAAATTGCCTTGATAGATAGGAGCATTATAATTTAGAATTAATATACTTTCCTGCTAAAGAAGAACAATAAAACTGAAAAAACTTATTAAAGTCTTTACTCCGGATGGAATACCCCCTACATCATATTGTAAGTTTGTCTTCAAATCGATGTATTAATGAACAGTACCCTGGATAAAAATGGCTTTAACCATAGAAATCAAAACTATTCTATTTTATAGTTTTGGTCCTTTGTGGTTATACATTTCTTGACATTTCCAGTTTATATATATGTTTAATGCAATATTTATCTAGGGATTATTATTTCAACAATTGGAGTAGTTTCAATTTTATTAATAATAGGCGTGTACAAATCAACTTCAACTTTTGTTGTTTCAATTGAAACAACAAGAGCATATCTTATTTTATTGTCATATTTGCCAAGATAACCTCTTTCACGCCACCAACCGATAACCGGATAAACTGCAACATAATTTGCATCACATAAATTTACAGCTGAGTCTTCACAAAAATCCGAATGTATTGAACCAACATCGCGATTTCCAACACCCAAATACCAATCTCGACTACTTCCATCTCCACTATCTTTTATGTCATCACCACGCATCTTAATATTAACACGTTTTTTGAAACCTTCTATTGTTTCATTAGAGTTGATAACATCAAACCTAAGACCACAGGAAGGGTATCTATATTTATCTTTCCAACCGACTTCTCCAGGACCTGGTTCTATAAAATAGGAAAGAGTAACCCTTATTATTGCTTTTGTCTCTCCTAAAGACTGTAATACTTCTTTTGGCCAAGGTATATCGTGCAAGTGCATTTCATTCATATGATTTTTGGTAAATGGTTGTAATTCACCTTGTACAATCAAATTCACCGAATTATCGACACACTGAATAGCTTTTGACAAGTTAGGAACACCATAACCACAAGTACGCAACAACTGTTTTCTGCCTTTTGTTTTGGTATCTACTTCGCAAAACTGTCTATGCATATTTTCAGTCCATCTTGCGGAATGCACTAATAAAGCTCGTACTGTTTCAGGCCATATACCAGGATATTCTGCATAAATCTGTGCTGCCATCCATGATGCTTGTGCGGTAGCTGAACTCGTTCCCCAAATGGTTGAAAATTGACGTACTGAATGTTTGTGATATGTAGTTAAAAGAGATAAATCATCGCACTCAGTATAGTCTATGTTATTTGTAGCCATATTACCGCCATCTAAAAGTATTTCAGGTTTAACTGGCCATTTATTACTCCACGTTACAGAAGTAGAACTATACGGCGACAATTGACCTACATCAGCAACTGGACGGAAATGCTTATAGCTAGAGTCTGAAATTTGAATATTATTTGATATCGCTCCAACAGTGACAGCGTTCCAAGATTGCCCTGGATTTTCAACTCCATGAAGAATACTCGAATCAGGATAGTTATTATAAGTTAGTTCTTCGGGAAATACATTTCCTGCACTAATAAAAAACAAGCGCTTTTCGCCGTTTTCGTTTGCGCCTGATGTGATACTATCCACAGCAGCAGACCAAGAAGTAGGGCTACCGTCTTCTGTATTGAAGCTTGGAGCAGTTACAGCCATACATAATGTTCTATCCGCTGTTGGATTAGATATTTCCGCCAATGCAACAGCTTGTTCAGTAATTGCCCCATATAACTCTATTGGATTTACACCTTTTGGTGGCAAAATTTTAACAGACTCAATTTTATGGTTGATGACTAGCTTATTTGGATCTATCAATTTATCTTTTAAATTATTATATAAAGCTACTCCCGCCATTTCAGTCCCATGCCCCATATGGTCAGTTGCTCCCCACGGATCATTAACAGCTTGTACTGTTGTTGTATCTTTTATCGCTGGAGCAATTAAAGGATGTGAACTGTTTAGACCTGTGTCTAGCAGACAAATAAAAGATTTACTGTCCACAAATTCTGTCCGATTCAACAATTCTTTAACCCATTCCTGTTGTTCTGCACCAGAAAGTTTATCAAAGAAACTCGTAGGTTCAGGTGCTCTACGAAATTCAGTTATATATTCGCAACAACTGATCAGCATAGATAATTGAGATTTATTCGCCTTTATCAGGTGAACTATTCGTTCCGGGAAAATCAATTTGTTATGATCGATATCTATTTCCAATGTTCTGCAACATTCTGAGATATTAGCTAAAGCATCTTTAACGGATGAATCATCATATCTAATCCATACTTCACACCATTGAGCAACTCCGTTTGGAATATCCTCTGGTTTTCCTATCCAAAATGAATCTAGCATTGCAACTCTTATATCTTCAATACTACGAACTAAATCATTATGCTTTGGAATTCCTTTTTCAGTAACTTCCGATGAATACGCTTCAATTTTTTTAATAAAAAATGATTCCTTTCCCGCAGGAATATATACTGTTGCTTTAATTGTTTCCGTTTCTTCATCAGATTTTACATTCAAAAGGCGTATGCCCTGAGTTCTGTTTTCTAAGCTTTTAATTGCTAAATCATATTTAGCAGCACTAGAAAACTCAAGGTACACACCTTTTTTATATCTTATTGCAGCTACTTGCTTTTGAGTTGCTGAACGCTCGTAGCATTCGTTCAATTTTTTCTCAATAAATTTAGCATGTGCCTTACTATTATTTCGTACGGGATAATTTTTTCCGACTGGCGTTGGTCGTGAACCATACGAAAATGATGCTTCTGTATTTTTCAAAAATATGTTCTTTTTTTCAACTGCCAATAGTTAGGCCTCCTTTCCAGAGTGTAATGTTAATCGTTCCTTGACTAAGTTCAGCATCTTGGATTGCGTTATTTTTTTATCATCCAATATAGAATCCTTAATGGCATCCTCACATACTCTGATTATTTCAGCATGACTTAATACAAGCGACTCCTCAATTAATTCAGTCGATGGAACAAAATCATTTTGATAAACTGATAACTTATATTGATACAGACGTTTTACTTCGCTTTCAGTTGGCATTGAATAATGTAAAACATCATCGAAGCGCCTAAATAATGCCTGATCCAATAATTTTTGGTTGTTTGTTGCTGCAACAATAATGCTCTCAGATGAATCTTGCTCTATGAATTGAAGAAAAGAGTTTAGTATTCTTCGCATTTCTCCAACTTCATTATCCAAGCTCCTATCTGCTCCAATCGCATCAATTTCATCAAAAAAATAAACTCCAATTGAATTCTCAATAGAATCAAAAATCTGTCTCAATCTCGAACTAGTTTCACCCATGAATTTTGTGACTAACTTATCCATTTGAACTGTATAAAGTGGCAACCCTGTTTCAGAAGCTATTACTGAAGCAGTAAATGTTTTTCCAGTTCCTGGCTTCCCTTCAATAATAATTTTACGACGGTTACTCATCCCATAACTTCTCAATTTGTTTCTATTTTTAAATTCATTTAAGATTCTTTTTATTCTATCCTGAATAGCGTCAGATACAATTAAATCCTTCAATCTTTCAGTTGGAA
Organism: Firmicutes bacterium ADurb.Bin080; assembly: GCA_002070965.1. Lineage (GTDB taxonomy): Bacteria > Bacillota > Clostridia > Christensenellales > DTU072 > MWEH01. The sequence continues at coordinate 5,375 of MWEH01000025.1, forward strand.
CTGCCATTGTCAGCATGGGATTATTGTTCATCTGATTAAAACGAAGTATATTCGCTTTGACATTACCTGTTTTTTCAGCCAGTTTCTTCAATTCCCGAGCAAGAGTTTCATGGTTAAGTTTGGCCTCATAAGCAGCTATTTGCAATACTATAGTTTTGAATTTCTCATTGTCATTATCATTATGAGCTTTAATTAAGCTTTTAATTTGATCTGCAGTAGCCATACGCAACACCTCCTTGCACATAATTATAGATTGCTATATCAAATTTTTTATGCTGACAAAAGTCAATTGATCCTACATTTTTACCAAAATGTAAAAGTTGTAGCGATGTGTTTTTCGTTATATTACCATAAAATTCTTCAATGCTGCTTTAATTGCTTCTACCTTTTCAGGTATTGAATATTTCCTTGAATTTTTCAATTTCTCTTCTCTATTTGGAGCATCAAACATTGGTAATCCCAAATCTCTTTTTTACCTCTGCAGTATAAGCCTCATGCACTTTGAATTCATACTTGCTTTCTACATCTATTGTATCATTTTATAGGTTACTTTTTCGCCTGATCTATAATCCTCAGCTTTTTCCGCTATTTTCCCGTCACCATAACTAAACTCCAGATTTACATTGATATGTGTGTCAACATTTTTGTGGGAAAGAAGTACAACCGTCTCCACATGACTAAAAGCGCCCGTTTGAATGTCTTAAGTGTATTTTTGAGTTTTCTCGTTTAAGGAAACACGTCCACTATTCCAAGTCGAGTGCTCGATTTCGATGTTTAAGAAAAAAAGTCCATTTAGGGTTATATTACTGCTTCCCTGTTGGTTTGCTCATAATATTGTACCGCTTGTGCATTGTATTGCTGATCGCAACAAGGATTATTGCACTTTTCTCTTTGAGTTCGTGATATATGTTTCTTCTGTAAAAGCGCCCTTGTAGACCTCCTCATCAAGGAAGCCCAAAATCTCTTTGAGCTTTTTCTTGTCTGTAGGGATAATCAGTTTCTTGTTTTCAACGGTAATTTCCAAGCCGCAACTCTGTGCCAACTTCTTAATTTTAGCAGCGGTGTTGTTCTTCAGAACGCCTGAATCATTTATCGCTGCAATTTTTCGGCGTATCCAAGTATCAGCCAACGACTGAAACTGGTCTTTGTCAGCAATGCTCAACAAGTCCAATCCGCTGAAGCTTTGAACTTCGGTATCGGTTGCAGAGCGATAATATTCGCTCAAATCAAAGATCTGGCGAGCATAAAAATACGAAGAGAATCGAAGTTCCGTTTGGGTGAATACACAATCGATTGTATCTGTAATCCCAATGCCCCATCGGTTCTCTAGAATGAAAGTGTCTTTGTCATAGAACAGGCTGAATTTTTTAGTGGAAAGATACTGCTCCTTACGGAAACGCTGAAAAGCAACGGTGAACACCTCGGTGTTATCAGACTCAGATCGTTCACCGATAAAAATCGCTCTAATATCTGGCTCTGATTCTTTGTCGTATTCAAAGGTCTGTAATCCGAGCGGATTTCTGACCGCATCAGTAATTACCTCAGGAAGGTGAAAATTGCAGATGGATAAGCCTTCGTCTTCGTTCGGCTTATAACTACCGTCGAAAGGGACAATTTGCTTACCCAAAAGTAATGGCACTGCGGAATCTGAAAAACTACTGCAAATCGCTTCTTGCGTAGTTTTATCTACTTCCAGCAATTGAACTGGATTCTCATTTCCATCGTTCAAAAGAACCATAATTGAGCAGTTGTTAAACATCCTATTTTCCCCCTTTTGTATCTATAAGCAGTTTTTCAAAGACTCTTATTACCGTTTTTACATCGGCTTTATTCCGAATTCGCTGTCGCTTTGAAATAAGAATATAATCCCCCACTCCAGTGCTTTCTGTTTCTATTTCATAGAAGTGATAGCCTGCAAAGAACAGGAGGATGTTAGGTAACGCCATGATTGCTGGAATAATAACTAAAACAAGCATAATTCCAACCACCATAACAGAAACTATATGATAATCTGACATAACCATATATGCGAACGGTAAAACATAGGCAATCACATATGCTACTAACCATGAATCCTTTGAAATGATTTTTGAAACATTAATACTTTTAACCGGACAGTTATTCTTTCCAAAGTAAAAGCAAACAGCAAACAAAACTGTCACAGCTACAGCAACTCCGAGCAGGATGATCGGAATATTCCAAGTCTTAAATTCAAGATACCAAGCCAATGCCGTCATAATAGCTAGCGGGACAGCGTTCGCAAAGTTGTAAATTGCTCGTTGAAATCCATTTGCCACTATTTTTCTCCTATATTTTTATTCCACACCTAAAGCCTTAAATACAGCTTCATGTGGAGTTGAGTAGAATATCAGACTGAATGCGCCAATGAGGTCTGACGGAACTGTGCCGAGTTCAGCGGCTGATGTTATAGGTATCAGTACCTTCTTCGCTCCGGCATCGAGGCAGACTTGCAGGACGCTCGCCAGCTCCTCGACTTTGAGGATTGTTCCGCTAATACTAATCTCGCCAAGAACAGCTAAACTTGATAATGTTGGCTTGTTTAAGGCACAGGAAGCAAGCGCAATAACAGATGGCAATGTCAGATACTTCGTCATTCCGATGCCGTTAAGGTCTTGGTAGTTTATGATGTAATCCTTGGTGGTAGTGCTAAGCTGCCCACTAATATGGTTACCATTCGCCTTCAGATAGTTGAATGCGGTGTTTGTAGCTTCTTTTGCGTCACGGTCGGAGCCAAGCCCGGTGCGTTCGAACTTGCCGTTGCCGGGAAGCATCTGCGTTTCAAGGCGGTATACACCTATCATACCGCTCTTGCCCTGCGAGATTGTGTAGACATTGCCTGGATTAATCATTCCTTCGGGGATTATCTTGCCGCCACCTTGCTCCGGAACGGAAACATAACGCTCCTCAAAAGTCTCGTTGTCGATGTAGGAGAAGTTCACATCGTAAAACTCCATGCCGCCAATTTTCTTAAGTTGCTCTTTAACACGGCGGCGCATTTCGAGGGCGAAAGTTAGGATTTCCTTGATATCTTCTTTATTGAACTCACCATTAGGATAGAGTAATTTAGTTAAGCCAGACACCATCTTCCTGACAGCGATAACATCACGCTGATTCAGGTTGTTACCAAAACGAAAGTATTTATCGCAGACATCTCCGAACGGCTCTTTCCGCATCTGTCGCATAAATTCAGCGAGGTAGTCGGTGATAAAACCGTAACCGTCGGTGAACGATTCTGGGCGGTACTTTGGAATTTCCCAACCAGGGATATAACAGTGCATACGGTCAAGAAATGCCGTATCATACGCCATCGCTTCAGGAAACGGATCAAAAAGGTGCGAGGTTTTCAGCAGCACGTCCACGCTCTGGTTGATGTTACCCACGAAAGCCATTGAGGCGGAAGCCGCCTTTTCCTCCTTGCCTCTGGCAAATGAGCCAGAAGCCATATAGTCTTTCATTATCTGAACTCCATCTTTGTCCTTGAAGGTAATGCCAGCAACTTCGTCGAAAGCCACGCAGTCCCACAAACCCACAAGACCGACTTGCTTGCTCGACATATTGTAGAAAAGGTTAGCGACGGTGGTCTGTCCACCGGACACGAGGATAGAGTTCGGCGATATTTCTTTATAAAGGTGGGACTTTCCCGTACTGCGAGGTCCAAGC
>MWEH01000026.1 GCA_002070965.1 Firmicutes bacterium ADurb.Bin080
GAGTGTGAAGATTGCGCCCAGGGATACGTCGCAGGTGGTTGAGAGTGAAAAGCCTGACACCACTGATTTTGAGGCGGTATTTTTCACGCTTGACACTGACCGTAATATCCGGTTCTTCTTTGAGCAACAGGAAGACACCATTGGAGCTGACCGTCGGGCGAGGTTCGTTTTTGACCTGAAGGACAGGATGCGGAATGCTTCCGTGACGATGAGGGCTGTTGCGAGGATGAAGATTCCGCCGTATGTACCATATATCAAGATATGGCTCCCAAAGGCCGAGGCGAAGATTATTTACCGGGCTATTCCGCGGGAGGGGATGATAGTGCTGACACAATAGCGTAGCTGCATAAGGGAGATTGTTCCGGCACAATAGTGAATCAATAATCAGGTATATACATTTTTTTGATGCACAATTCCCGAAAAAGTGTACTTTTGCACCGTTTTAATTCCGGTCTGTAGCTCAGGTGGTAGAGCAGCTGACTCTTAATCAGCGGGTCCAGGGTTCGAGTCCCTGCAGACCGACCAAACAGGAGAAAACATCTCCTGTTTTTTTATGCTCTGTATCAGTTATTTATAAACTCATGAATTGGAATCGTACAGGGATGCAATGGTTTATGTGCTCAAATGAAAATAAATGAACAGACCATTTTTTCAGGATTTAATTGAAAAAAATTATAATCATCAGAATATTAATAGTATATGAGATCTTTTTAAATAATTATCTGAAAGTTTTTGATATCTTATGGCCAGAAAACTGTGCAAATATCATCAAGTGTTAATCGGTAGACAGATGAGTATTGAGAAGATCAAAACACCCTTTCAGATAAAACTTGATAAGAAGAACCGGTGGGTAAAACTGGCGACTCCTTGCCGTGAGATAGACTTGCAGACATTTACTGCCGGAGTATTAGCAGTGATCAGAAGGAGAAGATGTTCTAAATATCATGCACACAGTATTGAAAACCAGATAGTAAGCATTTGTCAGTCACATATCAGACCGATAGTAAGGGGCAAGGACAAGGTCAATGTTGAATTTGGTATGAAGCTGGGTGTCAGCATGCAAATTAGGAGTGCGAATCAATATTCTTGGCTGGGAAGCATACAATGAAAGCACTGATTTGAAGAAGCAGGTAGAAGGCAAATCTGGTCAGGGGAAAAATGGTTATAACCTCAGTAAGGTAAAGGCAATATCCGCAAGGACATCTAAAAATTGGATTACAGTTATTTTCATTGTTATGAACCAGTTAAAGTTCAGTAAGAATTTTTTCCATTTTCAAGGATATCCTATTTGAGCCAATCCTTCTGGCTCGGTTCAAGTTGATGATCGAAAGAACAGAATTACAGTCAAGTAAATAAATGATTTATTTACCAAACTCAAATTAATTTCATAATACACTTTGAATTCTCTTATATTTACTTTCGCGTAATGTTCCGTTACATGAGCATATTCTTTTATGAAATTAAAACTATTTCAGGATAATGTAATTCATCGTGACCCTGATTATTTCAGGTCACTATATGAGAAATACTTTCTGCCTTTGACTGAGTTTGCAGAAGCTATAGTGTATGATAGAGAAGAGGCGAAAGACATTGTGCAAGATGTATTTTTCTACCTTTGGGACAATGCTGAAAAAATAAGAATCAATAAAAGTATCAAACACTATCTTTTTTCCTCTGTAAAACACAAAGCATTAAATAGAATAAGACATTACAGGATTATTGATCTTCACAATGATCGAATCAGGGAAGCTTATTTAAAAGCAGAGAATGAAAATTTACAGATATATGAAGATCGGATAGAAAAAGTTACAAAAGCGATAGATTCATTGCCAGAACAAATGCGCAAGGTAATCAATCTGAGGATCAAGAATGAAATGAAATACGAAGAGATAGCAGAATACCTCAAAGTAAGTGTTAATACTGTCAAAACCCATCTCAAAAGAGCAGTAAAAATTCTTAAGTCAAACCTGGCTTCACTTGTCTGACAGACAGATTTGGCTTACAAAAATATTTTTTCTCCTGATGTAACCCTTTTAGCTCATTTAGGTGCCTTTATTATATGAAGAAGAAAATTGAAGTCAATTGGCAGCTTTTTAGAAGAGCTGCTGAGAATAAGCTTACCAAAGAGGAACAGGTCATCTTTAATAGATGGCTGCAATCAGAAAAATCTCATCAAGAATACTTTCAAAAAGCGATAAAGTATTATTCGAAAGAAATAAAATACAGCGCTTATGAAAGATTAGAATTAGATGTATCTTATTATGATTTCATCAGATATACCCGAAGAAAACGATTGATGATGCGGAGGGTAGCAAGCATTGCGGCAAGTCTTGCTCTGCTAATAAGTTTGTTATTTGCCTTTTCCCATTTCCACAATGAACAGAAGGATATCACTGCTGGTTTACAGTTGCCCATTGAGCCAGGTAAATCGATAGCACACCTGACTCTTCATACAGGTGCTGTTATTAATCTGGCAGATAAATCTGATACCTTAATTTCACTTGCTGAGGCTGGTAGTGTATTAGTGATAGATTCATCAGGATTGATGTACTCAGATAAGGAACAAAAGAACTCGAAAAATTCTGTCAACCTGAAAAACAGTCTGACAACACCACGAGGGGGAGAATATAGATTAACTTTATCCGACGGTACTATAATATGGCTGAATGCAGAATCACGACTGGATTATCCGGTTAATTTTTGCTCAGGGAAACGTGAAATTACATTATCAGGAGAAGCCTATATTAAAGTTGCCCAACTGGATGAAATGCCATTTGTTGTCCATACTGCTTTTTATGATATAGAGGTCAAGGGAACATCATTCAATATCAGCGCCTATTCAGATGATCCATTTCAGATTCTTACTCTGGAAACAGGTAAAGTTGAGGTCAGCTTTTTAGAGAATACATATAATCAATCTTTGACTCTTGGTTCTGACCAACAGTTCATTTTTAATGCCACAACGAATGAAACTGAATTAAAACGGGTTGATGCATCCAAGTATATAGCATGGACATCCGGATACTTTATCTTCGATGAAGAACCTCTGTCCCTGATCATGGAGAAAATGGTCAGATGGTATGATCTCAATGTGATTTTCTTGAATAGTAATTCTGCTAATGAAGTTTTTACTGGCAAACTTCCTCGCTTCGAAAACTTTGAGGTAATTGTGGAAATGATAGAAAAAGTTGGCGATGCTGACTTTCAATTAGAAGGTAAAAATATCACGATTAAATAAAAAATGAGCAGGATGGGCTAGCATTCTGCTCAAGTCAAGTTTAATCATTTTTTGAATTATGTACATGTTAAACCTAACCGAACAAAGTTATGAAAAAAATGTGCGATTTATTCTCGTTGAATAAAAAACATCCCCCCAAAGCAAGTGTCATGACAATTCTCATGACAGGCATTTTCATTCTGACTCAGAGCCTCTCTTATCCGATTGTTGGTCAAATGGTTAGCATAAACTTAGATAATGCCTCTCTAAAGGAGTGCATCAATTCTATTGAAAGCCAAACGAGTATAGGATTTCTTTACCAGGAGAAATTAATAAGTCAGACTGACAGAAATATTAATATCAATGTCAAGAATGAAGACATTAGGGTGGCGCTTGATTCAATTTTCTCAAACACGGGACTTGCATATGAAATAGATAAAAATGTAATACTTATTAAGGAAACTTTGCCAACACACGTAATTGCATCGGAAATTATATCAAATGATCAGCAACCAATTATTGTCAAAGGTCAGGTGACTGACTCTAAAACTGATCTTCCTTTACCATTTGTGAATGTTATTATAATTGGAACCTCCACCGGGGTGGCTACTGATGCTGATGGATATTATACTATTGAAGTAAAAGATCCAAACGCTACTCTTGGTTTTTCTTTTCTTGGATATTCAAATGTTATTGTTCCTGTACAATCAAGAACGATTATTAATGTGCAAATGAGTGAAGAGGTCACAGAAATGGATGATGTGATTGTTCTTGGGTATGGAACGATGAAAAAAGCAAGTGTAGGTAGTTCTGTCTCCCAGATTAACGGCAGGGAGATTGAATCAAAATCCGTGGGTTCTATAAGTTTTGAGCAAATGCTTGGAGGACAAATCAAAGGCGTTAAGATCACTCAATCTTCAGGAGCACCTGGCGCTGCTTCAATTGTACGGGTGAGAGGAATTACATCTCCCTTTGGCGGAAGTAATAACCAGCCCTTGTATGTAATAGATGGGATACCATTTAATACCGATCCTCAGTTTAGTGCTACCAACTATGACTATGCTAAAAACCAAAATCCATTACTAAGTGTTAATCCAAACGACATTGCCAGTTTAACTGTATTAAAAGATGCTGCATCAACGGCAATTTATGGTTCGCAGGGAGCCAATGGTGTAATAATAATTAATACTAAGAGAGGAGAGAAAAATACAGGTATTCGCACGTCTTTAGATTATAGTTTAAACCTTAGTAATCCTATTAAAAGACTTGAACTTCTGGATGCTGAAGGCTATAAAAAGCTCCATACTATGATTGCCAGAAACACTCTTGATGCCTATGCTATGGGTACTGCTTCTTCATCTGGTAATCTGGAAGCTTCTCAGGTAATTGATCCCTCGACTGGTGTAATCAGAGATAGTGTGTTGGATATATCAACGGGCAGGAAGATACCTGTTTTTGGTAGTGCAAATACCGATTGGCAGGATGAGATTTACCGGAAAAATGCACCTATGCAGCAATGGAGTCTAAATGTAAGCGGCGGCAATAGGGAAACAAATTATTCAATTTCAGTTTCGCATACGAATCAAGAAGCAATTATCAGAAAGTCAAATTTTAAAAAATACGGAGCCAGATTAAGTATTGACTCTGAGGCGAACAAATTGTTAAAAATTGGAACAACTTTGAATTATAACGGTAGCAGGGATTTCAGTTCTATAGCTAATACTGCCGACATCATTGATATGTTCATAGTACGTCCTGATTATCCTATATATGATAATAATGGATTATTCCAGCGATGGCCACAATATTGGATTTATCAAACTCCCGGCACAGGAAGGCTTTATTATGAACAGGCAAATAGTGTCGCAAAACTTGAAAATGAAACGATAGCTCATTATAACTCTTTCATTGGGTCGGGTTATATTGAAGCCAGCTTATTTAATGGATTTAAACTCAGGGCTGATGCTAACACAGCAATTTTCAAAAGCAGGAGCAGAGATTTTAATCCTCTAAGAGCTAAGTTATTATCATCTACCGCTAAGAGCTCTTTAACCAACGGTGCCAACGAACAAATGAAAACCTCCATCACCTTTCAGGCTAATTACCAAAAGCTCATTAATAAGCATGGCATTTATTTGATGGTTGGAAATTCTTGGGATAAAGCAAATTATCACAGGAGTTACATTCGATACAACGGATTTCTTGATGAATATGTTCTAACGAATGCAGCTTCCGCCATTAATTACCTGGGTTCTGAAGATGGAGAAGCCAACAGTGGATTAAACTCTATCTATGGCAGACTTCAGTACACATATAATGATATTTACACTACAACTATTAATTTTAGAACTGATAAATCTTCAAAATTTGGACCCGGAAATAAACGAGCCTATTTCCCGTCTTTTGCATTTAACTGGAATGCGCACAGAGAAAAATTTCTTGAAAACATAAATTACTTAGATAAATTAGTTTTGAGGGCAAGCTATGGAAGATCAGGTTCTGCAAACGTATCAGATTTTCTATATCTGCAATATTTTCAATCTGGTACTGGACACAACAAAGAATATCTTCCTGGCGAAACTACCATTGTTCCCTCTGGTACTTATCCCAATGCTGATATTCACTGGGAAACAACCAGAGAATTTAATTTTGGATTTGACTTTTCGGTGTTATCTGATCGTTTATTTGGTAATCTGGATATCTATGACAAATATACATCTGGTATCTTAGTAGCTTCTCCTTACCCTCTTGAGTCAGGAGCATCAAGTTTTACAAGTAATTTAGCAGATGTGAGTAACAAAGGATGGGAATTGGAGATGGGCGCCAATCTTATCAGAAGCCATGATTTTACCTGGTCTTTTAGTTTCAACATTTCTGCAAATCGAAATAAGGTTGAAAGTATGGAAGGTCATGCCTTAACACCATATCAAACCCGGTATTTTACAGTTGGTCAGCCTATTGGTGTCATAAAAGGATATAGAGTCGTAAAAATAATACAGCAACAATCAGAAATTGATGCCCTCAATGATGCATCCCCAACAGGAGTTTATCAAACCGCATATACTGGCCCGGGCGATTATTTGTATAAGGATTTGAATAATGATAAAACAATTACAGCCGAAGATCAGGAAGTTATTGGAAGCATGGAACCTGATTTCTTTGGAGGTATCAATACGACAATAAGTTATAAGAGGCTCTCGTTACTCACAAGTTTCCAATTTACAGTAGGTTCTGAAGCATTTTGGGATAGCTATTATCTGCTGATGAATCCAACCAGACCTATGTATAATGCCTCACCTGTTGCGCTTAATGATACTTGGACTCCGGACAATCCTAATGCAAAATATCCTCGACTTATTTATGGTAATCATTTTAATGTATCAGATAATAATGATGCAATTTTAGATGATGCATCATTTTTAAGGCTTAAGATCATCAGACTAAATTATGATGTACCTGAAAATATGATTACTAAGCTGCCCTTAAAGAGCGCCATGTTTTATATATCTGCTACAAATCTCTTTACACTGACAAAATTTAGAGGATTAGATCCTGAAGGGAGAGCATCTTATGGACACAGAATAACAGCTGAAACTAGTATTACTGATGCATTCCCTCTTTTAAGGACATTTTCGTTTGGTGTTAGAATTAGTTTATAATTTTAAAATTAATTAAAATGAAAAAAACAAAATATATTCCGGTAATTCTGTGGTTCATCATTCTCACCGGTTCATGTGAAGTCTTAGACTCGGTTGAAAACATAAAACCTTTGTACAGATTGACAGAGGAAACTACATTTACTGATGCTAAAAAAACGGAAGCTGTACTAAATGGGGTATATACTGCATGGAAAAATAGCTCAATAAATATTTTTACAGCTCAAACTATGTTGTTATCCGGGAACTACACTACAACTTCAAGTATAGGAGTTGATGCGTCTATAAATAGGGTTGATGTTACAAGTAGTTATTTGAGCAGTTATTACAGAGCCTATTATTCTCTATTGATGCGTGCTAATTACCTGATCAAAGCCTTAGAAGCTGATTTTGAAATTCCTGGCTTGAACCAAGCGAGAAGAACTGAAATGAAAGCAGAAGCCCGCTTACAAAGAGCTATGGCACATTTCTTTTTATTAAGAAATTTTGGGCAGTTTTATAACTTAAATTCTGATTTGGGAATAGTGTTGCAAGAAGCACCTCTTACTGGGACACCTGACAATCCAAGATCAGGAGTACTTGCATGCTATAATTCTATTCTGTTAGATATTGATTATGCCATGGCGAATGCACCAATCTCGGCAAGAAGTTATGGTCTATTAACACGTGATGCAGCGAAGGCCATGAAGGCCAAAGTCTTATTATATATGGGTGATTGGACAGAGGCCGCCCGTTTGGCTCTGGAAATCATAAATTTACCTACATATGAACTGGAGACAGATTTTAAGAGTATTTACGGGAATGGTTTTAAATCCAAAGAAGTGATTTTTTCACCAGTATCAATATATCCAGCTCATATCGATCGACCGGGAAGTTCAACATTCTCTCCCGGTCCATTGCTAATATCGACGGCAGATAAGAGTGTTGGTGATCCAAATGATGGAGATCCAGTAACTGGTGAGGGATTCGACCCCCGTTTTGCATATGCTCATGCTCAAGACAATGTTGCTCTCATGAGACCAAATAATAAATATCCATTTGGTAGTGTTACCGGAGAACAGGCAAATTCACTATTCATTCTTAGATTGGGTGAGTTATATCTTATTTTTGCGGAAGCCAAGGCGAGGGAAGCTGTTACAGGAGTTGATTCTGAGGCTTTGGCAAAATTAAATGCCATACGTTACAGAGCAGGCCTGCTGGAAATTAGTACTTCCTCAAAAGCTGAGTTCCTTGAGGCAATCAGGATTGAGAAACAGCTTGAGTTATTTGGTGAGTTCAATGAGCCCTGGTTTGATATGGTGCGATATTATATTTTAGGAGACTTAAATATTTCAGATTTGAAATCCGAGATTACAAGTGATAATCAACTGATTTTACCATTTCCAGATGCTGCTCTTTCAGGTAATGGAGGTTTAATTCAAAACCCAGGTTATTAAAGAATACAACAGATGAAAATGATAAGTAAAAACCGACTAATTACTGTGGTATTAATGGCAGGATTATTTACATCTGCATTAGCACAGAAAATGGGTACGCCAACTCTTATTCGGGTGGGTGATAATGCTATTGATTGTAAACCTTCTTATGCGGGTCCAACGATCTATGATCTTGACAAAGACGGTTTGCAAGATCTTATTGTCGGAACCTTTAATGGCCGATTCAGATTTTATAAGAATACTGGAAGTGAAAAAGTGCCTTCCTTTGAAGGCTTCTCGATTATACAGGCTGGTGGCGCAGATGCTGAAATACATAATTGGTGTTGTACAGCCGTAAGTCCTCAGTTTGTGGATTTTAACGGTGATGGAAATATTGATTTGTTATGTGCCAGTTTTGCTGGTTATCCGTTTATTTTTTATGGAAATAATGATGGTTCATTCAATGAACCGGTGGCATTAAAGGATAAATCAGGCAACTATATCACTCTAGGCTATTATTGGGATTACGACTTAGAGAAATATAAATTTGTTACACTTGGAAATGCCGAAGACAAGGTGGATTTTGTGAAAGCTTGTGATTGGGATAACGATGGTGACTTTGATTTGTTATTAACCGGAAGTGATTACGGAGTTAAGCTGCGAATTAACGAAGGAACAAAAACTCATCCCGTATTTGGAACAGAGAACATCTCAGTCCTTCCTGCACATTTTGCCGATGCTATTATTGATTGGGATGGTGATGGTTTGTGGGATATTATTGGAGGATCAAAGAATGGAGGCGTTTATTTCTATAAGAACGTAGGAGTATTAGGTGCTCCTAAATTCGGAGATGCTGAATGTATACTGGAACCAGATGAATTTGTAGATAAAATAAATGGCGGCAAATGCGGAATAACTCAGGTAGCAGTCGCAGATTATAATAACGACGGCAAGTTAGATCTGGTTATTGGAAACAATAATATTATTAATAAGCCTATGCCGGAAAGCCTGACATCTGACCAGATCAAGGAAAGAGATTTGCTGCAAAAGCAATATAACGAAAATGCAAAAGATCGAACCGCTTACATAGAGACGCTTCGAATAATATGTAAAGATGATCATGAGAAAATGAATGAAGCTATTAATGAAAACTTACGTATTAGAGGTCACGAAGATTATGCCAAGTTGGTCAAAGAACGAGGTGAGATTTGGCCCGCTCTGACAAAACTTATACCAAAAAGAGAAACACACGGATATGTTTGGGTGAGTCTTAGGCAATAACCAGATTGATTTCTATCAGTTAGGAATAAATAACCTTTAGAGACGATTGGAGATTTTATATCTTAAATTAAATTGTTCTTCCATTTTGACTTTTTTTAAAAAGTCGAACTCTGATGGTTCTTGGAATGATCTGCCTAACTTACGTATGGCAAGTAAAAGGTTTCACCAATATACTATTTAAAACATGATAAGGGAAACTTTAATAAGCCTTTTGCCAGTTGCATTAACAGTATCACTTAATGCACAGGTTACTGAGTCGATTCAATGGACTTTTGAATATCAGAAAGTTGGAGTAGACAAATTCGAAATAGTGATGACCGCTGAAATTGATAAGGGCTGGCATCTTTATGCAATGGATACTACAGAAGGGGGACCAGTACCTACTGTTTTTTCTTTCAAGGCTCCTGTCGGCTATACACTCAATGGCCGACCTTATCCAGTTTCCCTGCCCGAAGTTAAATATGATAATACCTATGGAATGGATATTGGAATGTACAACACAAAGGCAGAGTTCCGTCAGAAGATATTCGTAACTCACTACCCTGTGACAGTTTGTGGAAATGTAACCTTTATGTCGTGTAACGATATGCTGTGTCTGCCACCACGTGATGTTGAGTTTGTTGTTCTGATAAAAGGAGGTTTGACTAAAGAAGTTAAACACTGCAATAAAGAATAGGACAATTATTTCAAAAATTACTTTTACGGTATGTTAGGACTTTTGTGTACATAGATTTATATCTGCATCAGGGTATCCAACCGGTTATTAAGAAGTAGATACTTAAGGGTCAAACAAATACTGCCTAAACTGATCACTTTAACCACTTACTGAGAGCGAATTGACATCTTTTATTTATAGATTGCTAAATCAAACACAGTTTAAGTGACCAGTTTATATCGGTCCAGGGTTCGAGTCCTTGCAGACCGACCAGGAGGGAGGACAGTCGTCCTCCTTCCTTTGTTTCAGATAAACAGGCCATCTGAGACAGTTTGGCAGTCATCGGTCGCCTCCTCCCTTTCCCGGGTTATCATATCAGAATAATCACTTCAGGGTTGCTTCATACAGTTCGGCAACCTTTTTCCAGTTGACCACGTTCCAGAAGATACCCACGTATTCAGCTCTGCGGTTCTGATATTTGAGATAGTATGCATGCTCCCACACGTCGAGGCCAAGTATAGGCACTCCG
>MWEH01000027.1 GCA_002070965.1 Firmicutes bacterium ADurb.Bin080
CAATGTGGAATTAACGGAAGCCGTATTGAAATGGCAGAAACGGGATTTATCGAAAGAATCGGTCAAATATATTTTCGTGGATGGTGTATGCTTCCATATGCGTTTGGAAAAGAGCGTTGAAAATGTTCCGGTTCTTGCGGCCATAGGGGTAACCCTGACGGGGGAGAAGTTGGTGTTGAGTTTACAATCAGGCGATAAAGAATCGTCGGCCTCCTGGCGGGAGTTTTTCAAGGATTTGAAGGTGCGCGGATTCCATGGAAGCAATGTGACCTTGGGCATCATGGATGGATTACCGGGATTGGAAACGGTCTTTAAGGAAGAATTTCCCCAGGCAAAGACCCAACGCTGCACGGTTCATGTTACCCGTAATGTTCAGGCCAAGGTGCCGAAGAAGTTCAAGGATGAGGTGGCCTCTGATCTGCGTTCTATCTTTTATGCGCCATCAAAACAGAAAGCCTATGAACGCTTTGATGCATTTAGAAATCGTTGGGAAAAGACACTTCCTTCCGCTGTGGGCTGTTTGGAGCGCAGCATTGATTCTTGTTTAACTTTTTTCAGCTTCCCTGAAGAAGAATGGATATCATTAAGGACGACAAATATTATTGAGAGACTGAACAAGGAGTTTAGAAGAAGAACGAGACCGATGGAGATACTGGCCGGTGAAACGGCTTGTTATCGGATACTGGCTTTTATTGCCATCAAAATGGAATTACATTGGCGGTCAAACCCTGTGGGAAAAGTGCGTAGGAATCTGCCGTTCTTTAAAGAACTGGCCTATGATAATTTTACACAAAAAAGTTGACAGTACCAAGGGTTTTCCTGTCTGTATAGTTTCATTATTTAGCAATTGTTGGTCAAAGAAAGGTGATGAACATCTTCTTTATTTAGAACTGGTTTAGTTCCCTTGTTATAGTATCCTGTATGAAAATTTAGTAATAACTTTTCTAATGAGTCATGATGTCAAATATTAATCTATTTGATAGATTTCAAGTAAAAATAATGATATAGATTAACCGAAATATCAAATTATCATATTAAATTAAGAACAAATTCAAAAAATATTCTCGGATCTGTAGTCTTTATGGCATATAAAGAATCTAAAGAAATTGAGAACTGGGGAAATAATTTCTGATGGCTATAAATGAACCCCATCCTAAACATCCTAACTTCGCTTCAATTCTGACAGATCGAGTTGTTGAGCAATTTTTTGTACGTTTGAATGTGGTAAGTCATATCGTTGATGAACTGCTAATAGTAAGCCCTGTATTAGGGACGCTTTCTGGAACAAAAATGCCCATTGAACGGCTTAAACAGCTTATACGTGTCAATAAGATCCAAACCTATTTGGTTACGAGAAGTCCTGAAAATGATCTCACAATAGGTGCTCCAGGGCATAGGCCGGTACTTGAAACACTCGGCAATATAAATGGTTTGGAAATAAGGTATAACGACGCGCTTCATGCAAAGATCTATGTTTGCATTTGTAAGGATCCCCAAAATAATTTTGCCGTTGTAGGGTCTGCAAACATGACAAGAAGTTCAATTGAAAGAAATATAGAAGTTGGCATCTTGATAAGATATGCCTACCAAGGAAGAGAACTAATCGATGAATTGGGCTACTGGATAAAAAATAAATTGCGTTTGCAAACGCAGGTAGCTAAGCCCATTGTAAAATAAAAGGATAGGAGGGAAAAATGGAATTTCGTGAATGGTTTTGTCTGAAAGATCGTGAATCTTTTATAATAGACCCCCAAATTAATGAAGCCGATGCAAGATTTTATTTTGGTCAGGAAGATGTTAAACAGACTATAATTCGTCAATTGCGCTTTTCATTTGTCGGCAATATGCCCAAAATGCTGCTGATCGGACAGTACGGATCTGGGAAAACACAGATGCTTTTCTATATTCGCCACCTTCTTTTGAATTTCCCACCATCAAGTTTGAAGCTTAAGCCACGTATAGTAATGTTAGCCATTGAGATGAAAAGCAGATCAAATCACCAAGACCTTCATCTCCAGTTAATGGAAGGTATTAGCAAGAATGTTGTTTCAGAATGGGTTGCCAGCATAGCAAAGAAAGGGCTAAATCTTGAGGAACAACTTCGTAAAATATTTATTGACGAAAATGTTGTTCAAGCATTGGTTAAACTTACCATTGGCGGCATTAATTACATTGCATGGCGATGGCTGACTGGACAAGTGCTTTCCAATAAGGAATTAGAGCAATTAGGTGTGACGCGTAATCTTGGCCAGATCGGTGCAGGGGAAATGGTCGATGAAATAGTAGGTATTGGAAAGCTTGCTGAGTTAATAGGAGAAAAAATAATATTTCTTATTGATGAGGCAGAGAGATTCCTTAATATAAATACACCTGATGCACAAAACGCATTGGAGGACTATTTCCGTAATCTGTCTGAAAAAAAGAACGCGTCAGTTGGTTTTATCATTGCAGCAACAGCATCCGGCCTTGATGGTGCAGCGCGTTTCCTTGCAACAGATGCTGTTACAACAAGGATGGGGAAACAAAACATTATTACGATCAAACCGATACCTACATTGGATGATGTGAAGTCATTTATTACCCAAATGCTTGCTGAAATTGTTGACCAGGAATTAGCAGAAAAGATTATTAGGGAAAATAATTTAGGGGTATCTTTGGCATCTTATCCTTTTGATGCAGATTCATTCGACCTTTTGAGTGAGTATGCTTCTCAGGAGCCGACAAAAGCTATTCCAAGAAATATCATTAATGCAATAAATGAATGTGGCATTTGTGCTTGGGATGAACAACAAAAGATTATTAGTAGTGAAATCGTTCAAAATATATCGAGGCTTGTTTTTGAGTAAATCTTATGAAAAAATTTTCTTGTAGACCAAAACCTAGTGGAAAAGTAATTATACTGGGAAACGCAGGTCGCGATCATGATCCCGGATATATCGAATTAGGAAGACTAGCAGAATCGGGAGCTATTACGCCAGTTCATCTATTAACTGATAAACCTATTGTTGCGGCAATTGTTGGTAAACGGGGTTCGGGGAAGTCTTATACATTGGGAGCGATCGTAGAATCTCTATGCGCAAGAAATGATGTTTCATCTCTTGGTAAAAGAAGAATCCGACAAGCACAATTTTTATTTGACACTCTGGGTATTTTTCAGTGGATGGGTACGTCTGTGACTGATTCCAGCAATTCAGAAACTATACGGCTACAGGCCCTGGCACAGCGTGGTTGGTCTCTCAAACAGGAGGATCTCAATACCGAGGTATGGATTCCTAAAGGCAATAGAGCAGAATGGACACCAAATACTCACAAGGATTTTGTCCTTTCTGAGAAACTTATGAATGTGGAAGACATTAGCTATCTGCTTGGTCTGGATATAACGAGCGATAGAATGGGACAATTACTTGCTGATTCTTTTGCAAAAGTCACACAGGATGGATGGAATGAAAGTTCGGTGAATCATCCGCCAGCCGAGTCTGACATTTTGAATGCTATAATCAAGTGTGTAAATTCAGATACAGATATATCGGACCTGTATGCACCAGAAACGAGGAGAGCGCTGTCTCAGCAGATTATGGCTATGACGAGACTCGGCATTTTTGATGAGACAGGAACAAATTTAACAGAGCTTCTTAAGGGTGATCAGCTTAGCATACTTGTGATGAATAGATTATCTGATTCAGTTAGACTGGCAATATTAACAGCTCTTATCAGAGCGATTATGCGTTCAAGGGTAGAAGCCTCAGAATTGACAAAGCAAAATTTGATATCGGGAAAAGCTGAAGGATCAAATAGTTCTTCAGCCAACATTATACCGCAATGCTGGATTGAGGTTGACGAAGCTCAGAACATTCTACCATCAGAAAGGAAGACATCTGCTACTGATAGTTTGGTAAGGCTTGTTCGTGAAGGGCGGAATTATGGTATATCGTTTGCTGTGACAACGCAACAGCCATCCTCGATAGACCAAAGAATAATGGCGCAGGTGGATGTTCTAATAGTGCACAAATTATCAATGCAGTCGGACATAGATTACGTTGCAAAAAATTTAAAATCGGTTCTGCCTGATGAAGTCAGTTACGGGGGCAGAATATTGTCACTGCCCGATATTTTAAGGTCACTTGATACAGGCCAAGCTTTTGTTTCACATGTTGATTCCGACAGGGCATATTTAGTTGATATCAGGCCGAGAGTTTCCGTGCATGGGGGATTCAGTATCTGAATGGTAAGGATTATTAGCAGCGCAGCTCGTAGAATGCAGCGTCTAGGTTTTCTCAAATATGTAGTTGCATCCGCATCCCCTCAAAGACCCCAAACAGGCGCATCAATTGGCAGAGCGTTGCTGAACACTGTAAGCCGTAAACACGAGACTATAATCCGTCCTGAAATGAAAGAATATTTCGATCGTGTGTTTTCTGAACAACATTATAGTGACTTCAGATCCCGACTGAAGAAAGCAATAGAACAACAACCTTCTGTTCAAGTAGATCTGGAATTGCAGGACATCTATCTTTCTCAGGATATTCTGCCGTCCAAAAGAGGCAGGATACTATCTGAAAAAGAGAAAGACTTACATGTCTTTCCGACATTAGCAGTAAGCTTGGGTTTTTTAAGTCCTGATGATTCTGTGTTGACATCTCGTGGCAGGTTATTTGCAAACTCAGTTTCATCCAGTGAGAATGATTCGTTTAGCAGAGTTTCTGATGTAAATCCTCTGATCATTACACATGAGCAAACAATGATATTATTATTTTCTTTCCTGCAGGCTGATAGTGACCTTATCAGTCTACTTTACCCCATTATTATTAAAAAAGAAGGATTATTTACGGATTATGAGATAGGAAACCATATTGGCGATCTTTTGGAGTCATACTTATCAAAAGCGGAGAAGTCAGCTTCAAGTATGCAGGATAAAACTGATATTGCAAAATTAAAGAAAACCAATGCAAAAATTAAAGCCTGGAAAAATAAAGAATACTCCGGAGTAGGCGCGCGCGATGAATGGGCTACTATTAGACTTGAGCCATATGTTGACATGGGATTATTTAAAAAACCTGATAAATTTTCTTTCAAATATGAATTAACTAATGGCGGAAGAAAATTTTTATATTATTTTGAAACAAACAATAACGTAGAATCTTTTCTATATAATAATTATATTTCTGCCGCCGCACAGTTGTTCGGTATAGAAACATCTGCAGTTTTTAATTCGGACGAAGCATTGGACTACCTGAAACAATCAAATCGTCTTTTATCAAACAATATAGGCTATTCAGATTTGATTGATACGGCTCTTTTGTCAGCAATAAAACTATTGCTAGAAAGAAAACGTGTATTAGAAATCGAGAAGGCAATTAATATTCTCAGGGAAGCTCAAAAAAATGCACCTCGAGATATTCACTTCAATATTGATCGGTGGGGAAAAGTAAAATTTATTAGCTTCCGGAAAACATAACATTATTTAAAATATCAATCTTTTTATCTTACGGGCACTATAGGCGGATTATAATAATGAACGGTGAAGAGAAGTTTCCTGAATTGTATTTTAGAGAATGGCCAATTGAAACCGCATCTATTGAAGAACCTGTTGAGGTATGGGCAGATCGCGTTACAGCTCATCAGCAGATCACTAACATTTTAGAATATCTTAATTCTGTAGACAGGACTACACTACACTTAATGTGGGCGGATCTAGGATGCGGCAAAACGCATACGATGGGGTATATTAAATATCTCTGCATGACAAAATACAAAAATATATATCCTTTATATACGCTCGTGCCAAACCGCGTAGCCAGTTTCTTGGATCAATATAAACATATAATCTCAGCCTTTAATTTTGACCATATTGCTGAAATGGTTCGTGCAATAATAGCTGAACACGGGGAAAATTACCTGGTCAGCAGGATTCTTGGCGGCCGAGATGAATTTTACCAAATTATCAGATCCATATCGTTTGGCTCAACAGATATTAAGAGCATTGCCAAGCGTTGGTTAAACGGTACGACAAACATTTCAAGGCAGGAACTAAGACTTATAGGTGCTACACGGACCATAAAAAATAGTGATGATGCTTTGGCTGTACTGCAGGGACTTTCCAGAATAGTAATTGATTCCTTCCCAGGCAGACGGTTACTCATCATGATAGATGAATTTCAAAGATTACATGAGAGTTCCGACCGAATATCAAGAAACATAGGGATAGGCCTTCATACATTCTATAACGCTGTTCCGCGAAGACTCTCAATTCTACTGTCATTTGCATTCCGAACAAAAGCAAATGTTGACGTTATTTTATCACCGGAATTAAGATCCAGGGTAGATACCAGGTCTGTTCAGCTTCCAGAGATGAGTGCGGAAGATGTGGCTCTTTTTGTTAAAGAGTTATTTAATGCCTACAGAACAAACAAAAAACCACCATCTGTTCTTTTCCCTCTCCATCCTGATTGTCTTACTGTTGTTATAAATGATATCTTGACCCAAGAAGAGTTGGTATGTCCACGAGGGATTACAAATCGCATAGATAGATTACTTGCGCTTAGTCTGTCTAAAATTAGAAATGGAGATGATCCATTCATTTCAGCAAATGAAGCAAAAGAAATATTGGCATCAGTAAATATATATACATAATTCATTGAGAGGGTGAAATTGTTTAGTTGTAATCCGAGGGGTATTGAAGCGGAAATAATGTATTTTGCCAGACATTCGCCGGAACTACTGCCCTCATGCATGGTTTATCAAAAATTTTCTTGTATAGATTGTCAATATGGCAACAAAGAATCATGCATATTATTAAAGGACAGTGACTTTCTAAGCTTACTGCGATGGAAAGTAGTGAATCTTTCTAAAATTGCGAAAAATGAAGATGTTTCTGACGATATCGTTATTTGTATAATTGATGTATTCGAAAGCCACGGATCAGCTTTGCATGTTGATAAGGTTCTAGGATTGTTACTTCGTCAAAATTCACATTTAAAAATAAACATTGCACAGCTGAAAAAAATTTTAAAAAACAATCCAACAATATTCAAAGATAATGATAATAATATATTTACATTAAATTTTGAAGAAACACGCACATATGAAGATGAACAAAATGTCGAGGCAAACGATAAAAATAACTTTTAATTTAATTAATCTATATCAGTGGTCTTAGTTTTATAAGTATTACTAAGATTGCTTCGTAAACCATATCTTAACAGCAGCACCTTTCGTTCTCTAGAGGTTAAGCTCGAAAGAACTTTATCAATTTTATCTCTAAGAATTTGCAGATTAATCATTCCAGACATTGATTCGACGTTATCATTATCTATAAGTTCAGGAAAATATCCTTCTTCTCTCTCATTGATAATTTCTTCCCAAGAAACGGGTTTGCATAAAAGTTGAATTATTCTTAAAACTCTGTCCTGTGAAAAGCCCGTCATTTCCTCTATTTCTTCCGGTGTTGGCTTACGCAAATAATTTTCTTCAAATTGCTTAATAACTGTAGTTACTTTTTTTAGAGTTTCAATCATATGAACGGGGATTCTCACCGTATTTGCTTTATCACTAATAGAGCGCGTTATTGACTGTCGAATCCACCATACAGCATAGGTGCTGAATTTGTTTCCCAAACGATAATCATATCTGTCAATAGCACGCCCCAAGCCAATGCTTCCTTCTTGTATAAGATCAAGTAATGACAATCCCTGTCCAACATAATTTATAGCGACATGAACTACCAGCCTTAAATTTGACTGCGTGAATTTATTATGGGCTTCGTGGTGTCTATCGACAACCTGTTTGAAATGTGCCTCAAGTGCCTTGTTATCGCGTTCCATAGTCTCAATAAAAATTGGATCTTGTCGCAAATCTCTAAGTTCCCGTCTGGTTTCTGTTGCTGCGATCTTATCTATTTCATGCACAGGAAGAGGTTTAATATATTGGAATACTGACTTAAACAACTCTTCCACATTGGATATTGATAGAGCTTCAGCAACATTTAATAAATGGCTCTTTTTGAACGGTCCTTCAATAGCCACTTGGAAGGGGTAAGATGTTAGTATTTGCGCCAATGTCATATTTTTAGAAAGCCCACTTTCTATTGCAAAGGCTCTTATTATATTTTCATTATCAAGAATACTGTCAATGAGCCACAGCATAACTTCTTTCCCTGTGGCTTCACGTTTATTTGCCATGTAGTAATCTGATTTAAATATTGCCACTGACTTGCCGCTCTCTATTATTTTTGCTAATTTAATTTCCTCATTGTGGTCAATCAAAGGATAATCAGTTAGCTTATTCATAAAAAGATTTACTGGATCAAGATCGTCAAGTAGCTTTTGTTCAAAACCATTATTTTTAAATATTCTATGGACGGAAAAGCTATCATCAGCTTGGTCGGCACTTCTAGGATCATTAATTACATCCACAGACTCACCTATAGAGTTTTGTGGAAGTGAACAATCTCTGTGTATAATTTGATCTTTTTTTAAATACCACCGGGTTTTATCATCACAAACGACGCATTCTTTTAACTCGCCGTTAAGATATTCATAAACTTGTTTTCTGGATAAACCGATTATCCTAGCAATTGCTTTTGCTTTGAAACCAGGATTATTTATAACAGTCTGCAATACTTTATAATAATCGTCATCATTCATTGTTTTTTATTTTAATAAATGGATGGCATTTAATCAAGATTCTTTTATTTCAATATGTACTATTATAAATTCAGTAATATAAGAATTTTTTTTCGAATTAATAATTTATGCTTCCTTCAATTCTGAGGTTTCAATTAAAAGTCCCATCGCAAGGTTCTTTGGAGAATGATGCTTTTCCCAGTCCCTTTCTTTTACAAACTTACGAACTTCTTTTTTCAGAGTTTTCATATTATTTTATTTACTAAATATAATTTTACTTTCTGCTATGAGACTTTTTGATATTGTCAAATTCCATCCACGCATTGTTTTATGCCACTTTTTATGTTTTAATAATTGGTCCCAATTAATTTCTATTATTTTATCCAATTCAAAATCTCCTTTAAATATAACAATAATAACATACTCAAATTTTTGCAGTTCGGGTTCCTTTGAGTCAATATCATTGAGACCGTAAAAAACGCCTGTAAGATTGCCGGAAGTCGATTTTATGCTGTATCTTTCACCCTTTCTGCTAAGGGCATCAACATTTTGAGTCCCTGCAGGAGCTGCTTGAAGGTTCGGTAAACCTGGGGTCTTATTATAATGATAGATCGCTAAGTATTCTCCTAAATCACCTATGATATTTTTTGACCTGACAATATTCCTTTTTTTTAGTTCCTTTATAATATCTGAATATAATTTTATTAAACCATCGTCTTTTATTTTATCTAAATCCATTTATGTCCCCTTAAAAATGTTACCACTCATTAAGATTTATAAAATCCGCCGCTCCCCATAAATATAAAGTAGCTATCGTTCTGTAAGGTTTCCATTTTCTTCCATAGCGTTCTAATTGCTCCGGCGTTGGTAATTTTCTTTTTCTATATGCTATCTGAAATCCTTTTCGAACGCCAAGGTCATGTATGGGCAAAACATTCAGACGACCCAAATTGAAAATCAGTAACATTTCAACAGTCCATGGTCCAACTCCTTTTATTTTTATGAGTTGATCTTTCAATTCTTCGTCACTAAGTTTGTCGCATTCCTTCAGTGAGGGTATCAATCCTTTTAATGCCATTTCTGCTACTGATTTAACATATATTGCTTTTGCTCTCGATAATCCCGCACTCCTTATGGTTTCAGAATCCATGTTCATAATATCTTTGGGTGTTGGAAATTTGCCGTTTCCAAAAAGAGAAATAAACCGATTATAAATTGCTCCCGCTACATGACCACTCAACTGCTGATGAATAATTGCGTGTATGATGGATTGAAATGGAGGGAGTCTCCTTGGTTTGAAATCTATTGGTCCAATATGTTTAATCAATTTAGACATGACTGGATCTGTTAATGTAAGATTACTTAAAGTTTTTTGATATGATGAAATATTCATTTCCAATTATAGTTCAAGAGAAACTTGAATTCTGTCGCTCATAAATTCTGAATTTGTCTCTAATGAACGAAATAATTTATAGACATTAACTCCAACACGCCTTGCAAATTCAACTGGAACCGCATTTCCTACTTGTTTTTGAATGTCACGTTTGTTGTTTCCATAAAACACCCAGTCATCAGGAAATGTTTGAAGTCTCGCATATTCTCTATGAGTAAATGTTCTCATTTCATCAGCATCAATTCGCCAAAGTTTGAGATCAGTATCGGGATTTCTAATGTATTTTCCGTTGGTTCTATCCTTCTTTTCTCTCTGTGCTTTAACGTTACCAGCTGCCCAACCCCATACAGTAGCAGTATCAATTGCTGGAAATGGTTCATCAAAACTTCTAATTGGGTTGCCATCAGAACCAGTTCTTGAGATTCTAATTGGAACAGGGTTCTTGATATTTTCAACTTTTAATGACCTCCTGTTTCTATGAACTCTACTTTGGAAACCCCATTCTGGATTGTGATTTGGAATATTATTTGTGTTGAGAGTGGAAATATCTTCTAGATATTTTCGAATGGTTGTTTCCTTCAAATCTGGAGTTGGCAATTCATATCCTTTAGGAAAATCGCCTTTAACAGCAATAAAAACAAAACGCCTTCTTGTTTGGGGAACTCCATAAAAACTTACCTTGAATGTATCAAATTTAACTGAATACCCTATTTTTTTGAAATTATCATAAATCTCATCAGCAAAATATTTCCCAGACCAAGGTGCCTTCATTGTTCTCAAATTTAAAACATTTTCTATAACAATGACTCGAGGATTAGTAATTTTAGCTATTCGTGTCATCTCTAAGAAAAGTCGATTCCTTGGGTCACTTTCGTTTCTATTACCCCCCAATGAAAACCCTTGACATGGTGGGCCACCAATCAAAATGTCAATATTTCTATGAATTGGCTTATATAAACTAATATCACCGTGAAAAATATTCCATTGTGGTCTATTTGCATTAATTGTTGCAACACAATGGTCGTCAATTTCAACCAGTTCTAAATGAGAAAACCCCACTTGTTCAAAACCCAAGTCAAGACCGCCGGCACCACTGAATAGGCTAAGCACTTTGTATGAATGCATTAAATTATATCCTGGGAGTTTTTAGGTGTATATGATGCGGGGCACTCAGATATTTCTGTCAAATAGGCACTTCTCTTTTTTTCTTTTCGGTCTCTGCATTTTTTGAAAATATCTACAATGGTTTCAACGTCTAAAACAGGATCCCTTACAAATTGTGAGTAATGGAACACAGTTCCATCAATTGATTTTCGTTCAATATTTGCATAAAGATTGAGTCCGCTTTCTTGGATTTGATATACTAATTCATTATTAATAACCAAACTATGTTTCTTGTAAAAATTTTTTAGTTCTGTATTCATTGGATTTGGATAGTTATACATCGCCCTTCCCCTAACTGATCCCTCTCCGTAAGGACCATGACCATATTGACTTGTGTTTAAATATTTACCCTGAAGATGTAATTCAAAGTCATAATTTAAAAAATCACCATCCATCAAACAAGAGGATACCAGATAAGATTTCTCGTAGGAAATCAAACCGAAGAAGTAGTAAGTTTTAATTATTGATATATTATTTCCAATTTTAATTTTCATTTTACCGCAAGGGACACAAGAGTTATAATCCAGCGTAAGTCCTCTTGAATCTTTTCCACCTACCTGTTCATCCACTTTTTTAACTTCAATTCCAATAATTTCCGATGTTGTCCTATCTCTAAGAATAATATCTGGTGTTGTGAGTGGACCAGAATGGATAACTTCAAATTCAGGAATTAATTTATCTAAAGTCTCACCAAACCATTCATCAAAGGGATCGTCTTGCACAGTGCCTGTTGTAGTTAGTGGTCGAAGAGTTATTGGAATTTTATCACCGTTTCTAAGTGTATCAAGTGCTTCTATAACTTTTCTTACCATAAAGATGTGACTCATTATTTTCTCCCTGATTTGAGGTTAAATGACTCTGTTCATATACAAAAAATCAGCTCTTAGTTACTTTTTTTATGTATATCATATAAATATTGATCTTGAAGGGGATAGGGAGTGGAGGCCCCAAAAAAGCTACTTTATGTAGCCTGCCCCCTCATATCAAGTCCTGTCCGGTCTTGGTAATGTTCCGGTCTTCTGTGACATGTATATTTCATTACGGCTGATCTCCTCGACAACCTCATCAAACGTATGATTTTCCAGTTCCTCATCGTCTCGACAGGGAGGATCAAGGACTTCATTAGCCTTTAACATCAATTTATCCAAGGACTCTTGTTCTCCTCTCAGTTGATAAAAAGCGTCTGAAACTATTGCTTCCGCAGCTTCGCGCAATGGAATCTTTTTATTGTCTATCTCGTCCTCAACCAGCTTACTTAAGAATTCAACATATTCTTCATAATTGCCTTCAGAGGCTTTTTTTATATAATCAGTCATAGAGTTGTCCTCCAAATGTTATGTGTTTTTATTGGTAGTCAGCACAGGATTGAAATTGTTATGTGCTGACTACCTGTATCCTTATCAATTTACTGTGTGTTTTACCATACCCAAAATACTCCCGCCCACTTTCTCCAGCCTGAAACTACTTTCAGCAGGTAACGCCTTGTATTGAGCAGCTTTCGTATAAACATTGACAATATTGAACATCGTAAAACCGTATTCGAGAGGAATTGCCCAATTCACCGCTTCTTTCTCTGTTTTGTTTAACATAAACTGGCTATTGAAATTGTTTAGGGTGCTCTCCGGATTTTCAACACGGCTCTCAAGCGAAAGTTTTATCTGTTCCTTCTGTATGCCCAGCTCTCCGGCAATATTATTCAAGACTCCTGGGAGTGATGAAAGTATCTTGCCCGACACATGACGATATGACTCTGATACTTCAGTTTTGGAAATCATTCCATTGGTGCATATCAATCTCAAAAGAAACGCTGCTATGGACAATGACGCAAGTCCCACTTCCGAATTGCTCACCGATATGCCCGGAGTTATCCTTTCCCTGTAAATATTGAAAGTCTGTCTCCCGTCAGGAATACTCAATGACATGAACTCATCATCAAGATCGTACTGAACCCTTGTTTCTCCGTGATAACCCAATGTATCGAGTTTCTGCAGGACTTCCATGTTATCGGTAGGGATATACCTTGGCGTGAATATCGCTCTTACCCTGTTTGAGTCGAACCGGAAGAACAGTTCCTCATTCTTCTCATATTTTATCCAATGATTCAGATTAAGCGCCTGAATATCTTCCGGACATTTTCTCAAATATTGGATGGGTATTCCCAGCCTGTTCGCTATGGACTGCTGAGCGATGGGTTTCAATGGATGGGGTTCGCTTCCTATCTTTACCATATCAAGACTGTCGAAAGATATATCCCCTGTTTTTATATTCATGTCCCTGTGGTTTCTGGACATGTTCTCGACTCTTGTCATTACTTCTGAGAGAGTTGCGGTTTGTGACATGGTAATACCTCCTTTCCCTGTATGACTTCCAAATGTATGATTCTCGCCAGACCATTTTGGGAATACTTCTTCCTGAGTATGATCAGCATAAGCACCGATAATAAGGACAGGACGTTTCCGAAGATGAAAACAAGATTACCCACATAAAAGGAATATATGATCAGAAGGACAAGTCCCGTCATGAGAGCTGACAGATATGCGATGCTTAAATCCCTCGCGCTCTTTGTCTTATATACCTTGATGACCTGCGGGAGTATGCTCATACAGATTATCAGTGTCCCAATTATTCCCACAAATTCCATTGTCATTTTTACCAACATAAATCCTCCTTGAAATAGATATCGGGAGATGCGTCTTTCACCACCTGACACAATATATTTCCCCTGACGGCTCTACAGGGTGCGTATCCATGTGAGCGGACGGGCGGCTCCCGATAGGTTTATTGAATTAATTTTCCGCAGACTTTGTGATTCTTATCGTTGAAGATGCATTCCTGACAGATGGAATTATCTTTACACTTTGAACAGATCTTCTTCCTGTCTATAAACATAGTGACACTTTGAAGCACATCTTCCAGAGATTTGGTCATAGGTTTATCCAGTGCCCATGCAATCCTTCTTAAAGTCTGCGACGATTTTAAGGACAGCTCCGGTGTGTAGGCCATATGTTGACCTCCGCTTAAGCAGCTATCTTCTGGTCATTGATCATGGTCTTTTTGTAAACAGCCGGTTTTCTCCTGTGTGCTTCTGCTTTTACCTCCTCGTCAGGTTTCGGTTCGGACTCATATTGCTTGTCACCATGGAGATATTTTCTGGCCAGTTCTTCCTGATCAACATCCTTTTTCTTGATGACCTTCTCCGGTTTCTGCCGGTTCTCCTCATAAAGTTCCCCAGGTCTGCCAAGATCGAAAATTGCAATCAGCACAGGTATCGTTATGGTTGGTTCCAGCAGTTTGATTTCCTTTTTAACCAGGTCCCTTGTCTTTCCAAGCTTGCTCTTCTCGCTTCTCTGGGCGGGAATCATGACAATGCCCACGTCGATCTTCTTGTGGTCGTAACCTAATTGAAGCCTGAATAGCGCGTCCTGAATCGCTTCATAACTCGAAAAACTACCATCTAGTCCCACACGATTTCTTATTCCTTTGTATGCATATCTTCTCCCCTCGAAGATCTTTACATCCCCGTTCTGTCTCCAATCGTTTTCCTTCAACGCCTGACGCATCAGTTCGCTTTTGTGTCTTGTTCCATAGAGACAATCGTCCAGATATTGCATCAATGATCTGACGATATTCGTCATTTTCTTTTCCTTGATAATTTTGTCCGCTCCCCTGAAATGTACTAATTCAAACATAGCTATTCTCCTTTTCTATTATTGTTTTTTGTTTTGATTTCGGTTTATTCCCGCAGGAGAGATAATCAGCGATCTTATACATATCCCCGATTGCTCTCCCTTCCTCTATTTTCTTCAGTAATCTCTGATACTGTTTTTCCGTGAAGAGTCCGTCCTGATAAACTGCGTTGACGAACTGTTCCACGTTGTCGAATGAAGCTTCGCCGAAACTCCAGTTCCAGACCCTGTTTCTGTAAATGATGCTCCCGAACTTCTCGCTGCAGCCCAGGTACCAGAGATTACAATCCCCTCTTAAGGGAAGACAGCACTTCGCGTCCTTTAATAGGAAATCATAGATTTCCTTTCCGGTGGCGTATCTATCGATCATCTCTTCGCTGAAGTTGTTGGTGAAAATCTTCACGAACAGGCTTACAAAAGCTTTTTCATGTGTTCCGATCATTGATTATTAAACCTCCCGTCCTTTCATAAATAGAAAAGGGAAGGTTTTTATGCCTTCCCTTGATTATGGATTATATGTTTAACGCTCTCTGTGGAGAAACGTATGGAATGTTTAAGAGGCCTCTGCGGCCTGATTGGTCCCGAGTATCTCGTCAATGAAGATTGATTTCTTGGCGGCCTGTCCCAGATAGGTATGCGAGTAACTGATGTAAAGGATTTTCATCGCACGGGATATCGCCACAAACACA
>MWEH01000028.1 GCA_002070965.1 Firmicutes bacterium ADurb.Bin080
CTAATAATTACTGCAAACTGATTATTTTTGAATATTAATTATACTTGCAGAACAAGGGCTAATTTTTAAGGCCAAATATGAGGGAGATGGATTTTAGGGGCAAATGTGATATGGAAAAGAATTTTTTTCCCTATTTCCCTATTTTTTTCCATATTCTTATAAACTGGAAATGTAAAATATTTTTCAGATAATATGAATACAAAATTCTGTATAAATTGTGGAAATGAAATACCGAAAAATTCAGTTTTTTGTCCAAAATGTGGTGCAGTAGTAAAAACAGATTCATCAAATAAAGAAGAGTCTGAATATTCGAATAAACAATGTATATACTGCTACCAAAAAATACCCAAGAATTTAAAATATTGCCCTAGCTGTCATCCTAAATTCTTAAACAATTATACTTTGAATGATAGAGAAATATCCAAGAATTCAAATTTTTTCACTAAGTTATTTAGTAATATTACTAATTCAATATCAAAATATTCTAAGAATATTGATCAAAAAGTAAAAGGAGTGAATCTAAATAAAATAAATGCTGTAGACTCTTCTATTCTTTCTAGATATGGAATAGACAAAACTTTCATAATTGCTACTTCTGTTGGGATAGTAGTTGCACTTATTGGGGGATATATTTGGTCATTAATATCAATAGGCACAGGTTATGAAATTGGTTTTATGGCAACAGGATTAGGAATTCTATGTGGATTTGCAGTACATGTATCATCTGGTCAAAGAAAAGGAACTCCCTTTTTACAAATAGCCATAGTGTCAAGCTTATTTGGTATTATTATGGGAAAATTTTTTGTGGCCCATTATTATTTAAATGAATTTGTAATAGAAACGTATGGGGCCTATTTAGCATCTCAAATATCTCCTTATTCTTGGTTTTATATAAAATCTGCCTTTATGATTATGCCTGATCTCTTTAGTGGATTTGATATACTTTGGGGAATATTAGCAATTTTAGGAGTTGTAAAAATACTAAATAAAGGTGAAGACTAATAATGAGAAAAAGAATATGTATAAAATGCAAAAAATAAATACCCTCTTCCGATTTCAAATTCTGTCCTTATTGCAGTAATTCAATCGATGTTACCGATTACATAGAGTATTTTAACCAAGAATGATTTTCACGAACAAAGGAAAAATAAGGGCGCTATAAATGCTTATACGAAAGCATTGTTTCTAAATCCAAATGACCCAGATGTTTTCTTCAATCGAGGAAATGTCTATCATGACATCAAAAATATGAAAAAGCTCTTGAAGATTATGAAATTGCATTAGAATTAAATCCTAATGATCTTGACATACATATCAATAGGGCCAACGTTTACAGAATTCTCGAGGAAAACGAGAAAGCTTTTGAAGATTATGAAAAAGCGATAGAACTACTATAGAATGATCATAACTCTAACTCTGTGGATGGAGTGCCTAAAAAAAATACAAAAGAAAGGAAAGAAAAAGAAAATAAACTACAGAAGAACAGACTAAAAAAGCTTGTATATATTGTGGGGAGAAATGCATTTGGATTATAAATTTTGTAATAAATGCAGGTACAAATTCTAATTTATTTTTCAAAATCTTTATATATACCTCTATGGGAATATTAAACTGTGATACAATGAACAAAAAAATAATACCATTGTTTTTAATATTAGTTCTCGTATCCGTAACTCTTGGATGTATATCTAGGCCGTATACTTCAGCAAGAGCATCTACTGCAGTTATAACACCAGTTCCAGAAAAAATACCTGAGGTAAGTCAAAAAGAGATACCAAAAACAATACCTTGGAACGAGACTAAACGCCACGTTGGAGAAAGTGTAACTGTATATGGAACTGTTGTTGGCACTCGCTATGCATCCTCGAGCAATGGGAAGCCTACCTTTCTTAATGTTGGCAGAGACTATCCAGACCGAAATCGTTTTACTGTTGTTATATGGGGACGCTGTCGCTCTAACTTTTCATCATCTCCAGAAATCTACTATAATGGAAAGACAATT
Organism: Firmicutes bacterium ADurb.Bin080; assembly: GCA_002070965.1. Lineage (GTDB taxonomy): Bacteria > Bacillota > Clostridia > Christensenellales > DTU072 > MWEH01. The sequence goes on from MWEH01000028.1 coordinate 2,003, forward strand.
TATGTAACTGGACTAATTACAGAACATGATGGAGTTGCTCAGATTGAAGTTTGCTATCCTTATCAGATCCGGCAATAATAGACTTTTTAGAATACAAATATAATGGTATAATAAATGATAAATATTAGATAGGGGATAAAAATGAAAAATAAAAAATTTTGTATAAAATGTGGAGAGGAAATTCCAAAAGATTCAATTTTTTGTTCAAAATGTGGTACAAAGGCTCCGGAAATAAAAGAAGAGATACAAAATTCATCTTCTTCAATAACGCTGCAAAATAAATCTAAGATAGGGGTCGCATTGATCATAACTATTTTAGTTGGTATTGCTGGAGCATATTTCCTTTTAATGCCTCATTATGAATGGGATAAATATAATGAACTTATTGATAAGGGTAACTTCGAGATATACGAAGGCAATAGGATAAGGGAAGAATATACTGACAAACTAGATGAATGGAATAATAAATGGGATAAAATCTATTGGCAAACTGGCAGTTCTTATGTTCAGGAAAATAACTTGAAAATATTGAGGGATTATGATAACGCCATTGATAATTTAAATCCTTTATTAGTTGAGTCTAGCAGGCATTATGGAAATGCAGAAATTTATATAAAAGAAATTAAAACTTTAAATCTGCCTGATTGGACTTATGAGTACATTGATTTGAGGATACAATCTCTACAAAAAAGAAAACAAGCTTTGTCTAAAGAAATTGAAGTTGATAGTAAAAGAAAAATTGTTAGAGATTTTGTAATAGCGTATGTTGATGGGCAGATTGACGGACTTAAATTCTCGGAGGAGATAAAAAAAGGATTAATTAATACAAATTTGTATAACTTTGATAAAGCTCAAATCAACATTAAAAATTCTCAAAAATATCTTAACTCTTGGATATATGACTGGAACAATGCATATAAGAAAATACCTATTAATTCCCTGAAATCTAACATTAATACTCTTCAATGTATGGATAGCTCAATGGATTATATGATTAAGGGATTAGATGCATTAAATAATAGGAACTATAGTGTGGCTACTAATTATTTCGAGCAAGGAACTAGTAAAATGAGTTTATGCACAAAAACTGTCAGATCTTCTGAAGATGTAGATCTTGACCTTTCACTCTGGATTGAAAAAAATATTGAGCCACTCCAAAAACAAGCAGATAAACTTTACGAGGAATCCACAAAATTAGAGGAACAGTCCAATAAAATTTGGGAGCAGAATCATACAAAATAGAGATATACTTATTTAATCAAAGAGAGAATATTTTCTTTTTAATTTTTTTAATAATGCCTGGCATTTTCCTTAGTCCAGTCAGGCCCTAATTTTAAGGCCAAACTTAAATGTTCAAAATAAAATACAGATGTATAATCACTTCGCATAATAGACGTTATGCGAAATTGTTATGAAAGGTACTTATAGTTTAGAAAACTTAATAAAAATAAAGTATATGCTAAACTTTTATAAAGTATATTATTAATGAATATATACGTATTATGGCCCGTAAAACCTAAAGAGGTAATTTAGATTGACAGGTAGTATTGATTTTAACAATTATTCTGAGGAAGATTTCATAAAATTTGCACTTGATTCCTTAAAGTATGAAATAAAAAATCAACGAGAACAAGAAATACTCGGTAAGACTAGAT
>MWEH01000029.1 GCA_002070965.1 Firmicutes bacterium ADurb.Bin080
ATTGATTTCTCAGTTTCCAATTCAGATGAGACCGAAGTCCCTCCTGTGCACACTCTTTCTGCCTATCCCAATCCTGTTAATATAAAAGATGTGATTACATTCAAGGTCTCAATCAATCACACTATGGTACTTGATATCTATAATATTAGAGGCCAAAGAGTAGATACGGTAACTCTGAACTCTGAGGGTACTGCTCAATGGGACTTACATAATCATAACGGCGAAGCTCTAAGTGCAGGTGTATATATTGCGAAATTTCGCAATCATAAGGGTATTAAACCAGTTAGATTCATAGCAATACACTAAGAAGGAGGTTATCATGAAGTACATCATGATATTGATCATGTGTATGCAGGCACTTGTTTTACTTAACCGAGTTTCTTTGGTGCCGGATGTTTAAATGCCTACAGTTCTTTATTTCTGCATGGGTCTTTTGAGCGTAATTTTGTTTTTTCTAATGAAGCTAATAATACCGCGTTATTAGGATGTGGCTTTACATTAAGCAATAGCAGCATGATTGTAGCAAATGGAACGTTGAGAATTGAAAAGGATGCAAATGTTTTGTTCAATAACTCAATGTTGATTCTCGGTGACAATGTTACCGTACTGTTTGAGAAGGGACCAAACTAGATTTGTGCCCAAACTCATCATTAGTGGTGGGAAACCATGTTACCTTTAGAACCGAGAATAATGATACATGTCTAGGGTTAGTGAAGTTTGGCAACAACGATCAAGTCATAACCTTTAATAACACTGTGTTCATCAATATGCCCATTGAGATAAACAATACTGAGGTTATATTTAACGGTTGTACATTCACACGATCTAATTTGCTTCATAACAATGAACCTTTGAGTATTAACTATTGTGATTTCGAGTTTTCCGGATTGCAAGCCATTCAGACAATTCCTGATCCTGATGATTTGTGTTGGATTAGGAATACTGAGGTAAGCAACTCAACATTAGCTGGAATACAAATCACTGGTTACTCTAAAGTGAAAATTCAGAACAATAACATACACCACAACTTTAGTGGTATTGAATTGTACGAATGTTCGGGCGGTGTTGTTACGGATAACGAAATCTCATACAATGGGAACGGAATACTGCTATATCATTCTAACGCAGACATTACTGGCCATAACAACATTACGTATAATTATAGTAGTTCTGTACATGGTGATAATAGGGGAGGATATGGTATCGATGGACAACATTTAACCAGTTGGAATCTCATTGGTCAGGATACTTATCCAATCCAGATCATTCACGATAATCAACGAGAACAGATTTTGATGCAGTCAAATTCAATCCCATCTTCAATGTATTTTAACAAAGTTTATAGTTCCAATCATGATAAACCATATCTTAGAATGTGGGATGATTACATTGGAACTTCTCGTATGATAAATATCTCCAATAACAACTGGTCTAGCGATTTTATCCCAACGAGAGACCTATCCCCTGAGCCTGTTTTTACATATTTGCCAATGTGGGAGCCAGGAATACCATTACAGGTTTTAGAAGATGAAGCATTTTTACTGTTTGAGGAGGCTATGTCCGCCGCTTATAATATGGACTATATTGTTGCTGAACAAAAGCTAAAGAAGATTATTGCAGAATACCCAGAGACAAAAGTCTGTGTTGATGCAGCGAAACAGCTCTTGATTTTGGTTGAGAAGTACAATAAGAACTATGAAGCCTTGGAGTTATACTATACAACCTATCCTACACTGAGAAACGACCCAATTCTGATAAAAATGGCAGACTATCTAGCCAATTTCTGTAAAATGAAATATGGAGATTATCCAGAAGCTATACAGTTTTTTGAAGATCTGATTCTTAATCCTCCAAGTTTACCAGATTCATTGTTTGCTGTTATTGATGCGGGGTATGCCTATTTGTTAATGGCACAAAACTCAGACAAGTGCTCTTATGTTGGAGATCTAAAATGGTTGAAACAAACATCTGTCACGGCCTACTTAAATAGCCGTAATTCTCTAATCAATAACAAACTATTAATAACATCTCAGTATAATCAAGCAACACCTGATTTGCCCGATGCTATAAGAATCAGTAACTATCCCAACCCATTCAATCCGAACACTACTATAAACTTCTATCTACCTGAGTCAGGCAATGTATTTCTGGAAGTATTCAATATTAAAGGACAAAGAGTCAAGACATTAATCAACGAACACAAAGAAACTGGCTCGCATGATTTTGTGTGGGATGCAACAGACCAGAATGGACGCTTCGTCTCTAGCGGTGTTTATTTCTACAGGTTATCAACAGGAACAAATTCAATAGTGAATAAAATGTTATTGATGAAGTAGTATCTAATATAAACTATAAAGCCCGGGGCAAGACTCAGGGCTTTTTCAATTGGATCACATTTCATGCAAATTGATTAATTGTGGGATTTGAAATGAGGATTATTATATATCAAAAGACGAAAAGGAATTAATAATCTCACTATTTGAGATTAGAAATATTAAATCTGTTTAAGATTATAAAATAAATTGAGAAATAATTTATCTTATATTAAATAAATATGAGCTCAGATTTGCTGGCTGATATTTATCCAGTATTCTTCCTATCTTTGATAAATCCTTAAATCTCTTACCAATAAAGGCAAATGAG
>MWEH01000030.1 GCA_002070965.1 Firmicutes bacterium ADurb.Bin080
TTTTAGTTGAAGGCTCTTAGTGACTTAAGATCCGGTGACGCAGGTCTTCGAGGGTTCGAATCCCTTCCCCCGCACACTTCCTTTTGAGTTTTAATGGATTTTGGATTGGATGCGTTATTTTTTTATGGATATTTGTTGATTATTGAATGTTTGTTTAAATTCTAATTTTTCAGTGTTTTTGAGCCTTACATCACCAGATGTTTGTATAAGTGCCTTAAGATAAATTGACCATTTCAAGATAAATACTTAACGAATCTGACCTTATAACTAGACGTAGAAGTAGGATAAAACTATAGTTTACAAATATTTTGGTTAATTGGATTAAACACAATTGTTTTTAGGATTAAATTGGAGTTCCTAATATGGCAATGACGCCAAAGCAGAGAGAAAATATTAAGAAAAGTATTGTCAATAACTTCATTATATCGCCCCTATAAAATTTAGTTTATTATAATTTTTCATCAATGAATATGAATTATTCCAGAACTTGAAAATATATCTTTCTCGACTAAACGCCATATTATACTAGTTATTCATTAATATCCTTATTTGGATTGTTTTTACAGTGAGGGCATACTCTTCCATGTTTATATTCTCTATTGTACCCAAGTTCATAGCCGCATATCTTACATCTGGTGTCGTTGTCAAAGAAATAAATCATTCTCGTATTGCATTCGGGGCACCTGTCTCCTTCTTTTCTCTTAAAACTAGTAGTACCACATCTTGGACAAACAACTCTTTTGGATTTAGTACCTCCTGACCCCCCTAATACCAATAGTATAACAATTAGAATAATAAATCCCGCTCCAATGGGTAAGATTGGTAAACTATTTCCACTTTTATTCTTAGATATTTCATTTTTTGTTTTTGTTATTTTTTCAGAGGATAAATTAATCATTTTGTCATTTCTGACTAATTCAAAATAAGTTTTAGCCCGAGTATATTCATCTAAAGCTTTACTAAAATTTCCAACATTATAACTATAATCCCCATTCCCATAATATTGAAGGGCTAATTCATAATTTTTACATAGCTTTTCTAATTCCTTATGACCAGACTTTTTGAAATATTCGGCGGCCATGTTAAATTGATTTTGTGCTTGCGTGTAGCTATTATTTTCTAGGTATATCATTGCACCTTGAAAAAGTTTAATTCCAATATCATAATCTATGTTAGTCTCACAAAGAGCAGGTTTTAATACTAATATAAAAAAAATAAATAAAAACAGTAATTTCTTTATTGATGCCATATAATATTTTGTCTTTTCCCTATATATAAGAATATGGAAAAAATTAGGGGAATGGGGAAAAAATTCTTTTCCATATCACATTTGTTTCTAAAAATCATCCCCCCCATATTTGGCCTTAAGAAATCAAGGGAGTTTGACGGCAGATACTGGGAAGGAATTGAAATCAACAAGGCTAGATTTGAACTTTTGCAGAAGAGCTACAAAGGTGAGTTTTCTGCTTAGATCTTATGACGCTATGACGTTTATGACGCTTTTTTCTATTAAAATTTATAATAAGAGTATTTACTTTAGAAGTTTAGCAAATCGGCATGAAATCGTCATAAGCGTCATGAAAGAGGAGAAGGTGGAAAAATAGCAAAAAATCTCATCGAATACAGGGCGTATGTAGGGGATAAGGAAGTGCCATGTGTTAGATTGGTCGGACACACGCTTTACAAAATACCTGTACACAGTTGAAGTAGTTGAGGTGTACTGGATTCGAAGCACATATGTGATAAGGACAAAGACTAATAAAACTGCGAGCACAAATGGTACGCTAGGATTCTGTTCGTGCGACACTTTCCACATATATACTCTGGCGGAAAAGGGAAAAACTCCGTGCAAGCACTTGTGGGTGTGTAAAGATTGTAGGGATATCAAAATAGAGCAAAAACGAGAGTACATGCGAAATTACCACAAGAAGAATTTGGATAGCAAGAATAAAGCCATATATGAGAATATGCGTGAAACAAAGGACGACCCGAACTCTCTTTTCAATAACGAAGAGTTCGTAAAGAATATTATAAAGAAAGGAAGGTAATACATGAGCAAAAAATGCAATGAGACAAATATCCCTTAAATAAAGAGCTTTGTAAAAAAAGAAGAATTGATTATAGAGAAAAACTATCCTGATTCTCATTTCTAACATATTCCCTCTTGTAATATCTGACATTTTCCCTAGTCCAGTCAGGCCCTATTTTAAGGCCAAACTTAAATGTCCAGAATAAAACACAAATGTATAATTTATTCGCATAATAAGCCTTATGCGCAATAATCTCAATATACGAGATCTTCTTTTGGAGATCTTCCGTAATAGTAAGATATTTTATCTCTTAATTCTGTTCGAGCTAATATTGAGAGTTCCAAACATTTACATTTTAATAAGAAGTTATTTGGAGAACTAGGATTATCATATTCTATTTTATAGGTATCAACAAAATCAACCATATAATAATTTGTTTTATATTTGGTACCATCCTTAACATTAACTTCATAAGATGGGAATAATGGATTAGATTCATAAATAAAAAAATTCAAAAAAGCATATGGCTTTTTTTCTTCAAGAATTTCATCTCTTTTTTTCGGAGGCATTTTTTTCCATATTTCTGGGCTAACTGATTTTTCCGGTTCTTCGAGTATTCTGTTTATCCTCGTTAGATCTTCTACAAAATAGGGATTACTAAAAAAAGAATTACGAACTTGAACTAATGGGGCCAATGTTATTTTAGATTGTTTACCTATGGTACAGCAAGGAGTTAATATTACAGAATGCGATGTATAGCACACCTTAATAGAAAAATCTTTATTCTCTAAATTAGATTTATTTTTGTAAAAAGAAGGGGTTGAAACACCCCATTGTAAGACATCTCCAAATCTTAATTCTTTGTCTAAAGTTCTACTATAAAAATTACCCATAAACTTAATCTCGATAGTATTCTTCAATATCTAAGTAGCCTCTTGAAGAGATTTTCTGTTTTAAATCTAGAAAATCTTTATTTAGCTGTATTTCAGTAATGCCTAGAAATTCATTGCTAGGAGCTAATTTTACTTTAATTGTATAATTACCAAATGGATATTCAATTATTTTGAAATCGTCATATAATCCTTCATCGCCAGTAACATTTATCGTTACCTTCCCAGAAATATAATTATTTTCCCAATTCTCCATAAGATTCCTCCTTAAGTTCCTCGCATATGATCATAAACTGGCTTTTTTATAGTCTTTTCAAATTCATCAGATATTAAAGTATGTAATTTATCTGTTACTTCCAAATATTTACTAGTTTCTATATCGTGGGTGAATCCATCAAAATCTAATATATATTGATATTCAGAGTTAACTTTTTTCAATACTTCACTATATCTTAGTTTATGACCTTCTCTTTCAATCAATGCAACAAATTGCATTTCCTCTGTGTTTTCTAATTTGAATTTCCCAGTGGGAAATGCAGAGTTATAATATTCGTTTAAAGTATCGTTATTCTTAGAGGGTAAAGGACATTCATCAATATATCTTAGTCCAATACGACTAATATGGGGTATTTTCATTATCTTGAAAAAGCTTTCTAAAACGCTTATTATAATATCTCTAAATTTTTCCCCCCCATCTAAGGAATATGTTTTATGATATTCAGAAACAATAGATAAAGAGTAAGTTGATAACATAATCTTAATATTTTTATCTGATTTAAATTCCCATATTTTAAATCCTGGTTCTTCATTTTCCACAGGGATTCCTTCTAATTTTCCACCCGGTCCGGTATCAGCAAACAATACCTGTCTTTTATAAATTACAGAAGATTTAGGAAACTCATCAATTATCTCCAATTGAAAATCACCAAGTCTATTTTCTATGTACAATAGATTAGGAAATTTTATTTGGAATATAACTTGTTTAACCGTAGGATTAGGGAATATTTCATTTATTACCATATTGAGTTTTCACCTTCAATTAGTATGCCAGCCTAATAGGTAAATATAGCTCTTTGCTTTATATAATATTTTTGATATATAAAAAACTTAGCTTTTAACATTAAAATTCAGGACATGCTTTCTCATATCCTTTTAGAATCATCCTTGTATTCTCATGGACATAGCCTTCAGTAGTTTTAATGTTTGAATGGCCCATTATACTTTTTAGAATAAGAACATCTCCACCATTTTCAATAAACTGTGTGGCAAATGTGTGCCTGAACTGATAGGGTGTGACTCTTCTTATTCCAGCTTTTTTACAATATTTTTTCAATGCAAATCTATATGCGAACAAAGTCATTGGAGTTTTTTCTCTAAAAGAATAGAATAGTGAAGGGCAATTATCAGTTCTTTTGGCAATATACTTTCTTAACACCATCATAGGTTTTTTGTGAATTGGAACTATACGGTCCTGGTATGTTTTAGTATTTTTTACTATGATTGTGCCTTTGTCAAGATCAAGATCTTCTCTTTTTAAGGCCAAAATTTCTGTAGGTCTTAAGCCAGTATATAGGTGAGTTAAAATTAAGGCCAAATCTCTATCATTGTCTATTTTGTCCAAAATCTTCCACACGTCTTCAGGCTCTATTGAATGTCTTCTCTT
>MWEH01000031.1 GCA_002070965.1 Firmicutes bacterium ADurb.Bin080
GGATTTGTTTTTGTAACTACAAATGGGAGGTTCCTATTAAAAATCTCAAAGGCAAAAATATTATTTTGGACAATCGGGATATCTTTAAACTTATCCTTAAAATAACTTGAAAGATCACCAGAAAATTGCATATCAGCTTGCATCGGGGCTAGTGTAATCGCTTTTGCGTCCTTAACCTCAGCTCTCGATATTGTTACTTTGTCACCAAGTAACGCACCAGAGTTCTTTCTTATTATGCTATCCATTCTGATTATATCAGAATCTTCTTCAATGTCTGGCAATGCTTTCGCGGCTGTTATTTTTTCTCCTTTAATTTTTACAATCTCACCATAATTTAGGTACATCGTTCTCATTGTATTGGGGCCAATTCGTACAATGCCTTTCCCCACATCGAGTTTTTCTGCACTTCCTACAACAAGTTCTACTTCATTTTTTTCTTTCATATTTAACACCATAATATTAAATTAACATTAAGTTAAGCTAATATTAAGTTATATTAATCATTTATAAATCTTATGGTTTAGGATTCTTATCCATATTCGGGGCTTTTGCTTATTTTGCCATAATTTTTCATCTACTTACCCAAATCAAAACCTAACTAAAAAAGCCCTTTACTGATAGTAAGATACTGTTTGTGTATGCAGAATCTTAATCACTTTCAGTGGACTATATCATAGATTAATTTAGTTCTTAATAAACATTATCTTTTCTTAAATTCTATCTGATTTTTAAGTAAATCAAAAATAATCTTTTCTGAAACTAATTCATATACAATTTTCTTTTTATTTTTTAAATAACTTTTATTTAGAATGTTAGACTTAACCAAAATCTCTAACTCTCTATAAATAGTCTCCCTATGTTTTTTCTCATTATATGTTTTATTATATATCTTAAAAGCTTCTACAGCGGATAGTTGATTGTTTGATATAATTCTAATTAGCTTTAATCTAGTTTCAGAACTTAAAGCAGAAGCTATCTGCATAATAGACATACAATCGTTTTTCTATTACTTAATAAATAATTTTGTTACATTAATATGTAACAAAATATATTTTTATGTTACAATGTTTAAAGACAAATTAAATTTTGATTTATCTAATGATAACTAAAGAAGAAATCAAACGAGAATTAGATGAACTCTTCACTGATTTTGAGTGGGACATTAAAGGACTCATTGATAAAAATAATAATATAAAACCATTACCAAAAGATTCTAAAGTTTTTACATTGATTTTTGAGAATAAGGGGAAGGATATAATCAAAACTTTTGCAGATGCTCATAATTTATCTTTAGAAGAAAGTAGCACTAGGGAATATCCTGATGTTACATTAATAGAAAATATTTTTAATGGAAAAATGTTGGCAATAGATTTCAAAAGTGCACAAAAAAAAGACAATGGCACAAGCACAACAAAAATGACATTAGGTAGTTTTATGGGATATTTTCGCCATCCTGAAAGAAAGTTGTCTGGATGTAAATATGCATACGGAAAATATTCACAACATTGGATTATCGGTTTTATATACAAGTGGGATACTAGCCAAGATACTTTGAATATAGTTTCAGATGTTGAGGTTATTATCAATGAAAAATGGAAAGTAGCATCTAGAACTACGGGCTCTGGAAATACAGCACATATAGGCTCCGTTACAGATATTTCTAAATTAAAAGAGGGGAGAGGTGAATTTAATTCAGAAGTGGAATTTGAGCAGTACTGGCGACAATTTGCAACGACTTATTCTAGAGGTAGACGATAGTTAATTCATTATTAATACTTCAATCATTGCATTTCTTAAATTTTCAGTAGCGCCTACATGATAAAAATGTTCAATATCTACTATTCTATACCCTTTCCATTCTTCTAAATGTGTATTATGCCTATACTTATTACTTTTCCACATAGAAATCATAAAATTACATGGTAATTCTTTGCACTGTTTTGCCATTTCAGTGGCGTCTTCATCTTTCCAAGTGTTGTAATAATCTGTATGTCTGCCTATATAAGGTGGATCTAAATAAACAAAATCTTCCGCTCTAACTTCTTTTAAAACATCCTTCCAATCCTTACATACAAATTCCCAATCCTTATTTTGAATCAAATTTTCGACATACTTAACTTGATTTACTATCTTTGTTATGTAATGCTGTCTAAATCGCTCAGATTTATGATTGTACGGGACATTAAATTTGCCTTTGGTATTAAAACGAATGACCCCATTAAAGCAACTTCTATTTAAAAATAAGAAATCTAAAGGATTTCCCTCCATATTAAATCTATCCCGAACATACTTGTAATGTTCTAATCCAAACTTTCTTAATTCTTCACCTTCTTCTATAAGGAAAGTTTTTACCACTTGGGAGTCTATAGTACCGTCTTTAATAGCGTTATAAAAATTTATTATATGAGGATTAATATCATTTACCAAAGCCCTATCTGGTTTTATGTTGAACAAAACTACGCCTGAACCCAAAAACGGTTCAATCCATCTGCCTCCACCTGACCAATCTAAGTTTTCAATTATATGTGGGATGATTTTAGTTTTTATGCCTTGACATTTAATAGGCGGAGTTTTTACTTTAGCAAATTCATTATCCTCTATTACATCATTTTCATTTTTGTCTAATGTAAGTTGAACCTCCTTTTTGATTTCAGTGTTCATCTAATCACCTCATATAATTCATTATTTAAATTTACCCCACATATAAAGAGCTAATACTTATATAATTAATATTTAATGGCAATATGGTATCTTGACAAACTATTGGCTCATGATCACAGACCAAGAAAATTGGGAAATCATAAAAAAACATCATGTATATGCTACAAACACTAAAAAAATTTTCGAATCTCTGACTAAAATGGACATAGTTGTAATGTATCTTATACCAAAACAAATATCTGGAGTATACACAATCTCAAATCTCACTTCAAGTAAAAAGGTTATGTTTCATAACAAAAAATACAATTATTACTTTGAATTAACCCCTAAATTAGTACCGGATAAACCTAAATCAATAATAAAAAAAGATAGGTTTGAATTTATTAATAAAATTTCAATTTTTAAAAATACTTCCCATTGGGGGGGTGTAATAATGGGGAAATCTATATTAGAAATCACTGAAGAAGATTATAATTTATTTAAAAAGAAAATTAATAATAAATATTAAATTAAAGTTTCTTGACGGTGATTTTCTTCTCACCATTCACAAACTCTACATCCCATACCAGCGTATCACCGTGCTATATTTCTATCATCTGCGTTATCGCTGTCAGGTTGTTGTTTTAAGGGAATTATACTCTTTGGTAGTGTAAGATACTTTTGAAGTTACCTTGCTCATCTTTTCACCCTCACACTGTTTTATAAGACAATCCCACTTATTGCCGTCTAATTCTAGTTCAATGCTGCCACCTGTGCAGGCGTCTTGCCGTTCAAGGCTTGGTGTGGTATGATAAATTATAGTTAGCCTTAAGACTCGACATTCTTTAGCCCTCTCTGCACATTGTTTCTCTGTCGCATTGAGCCGTGTAATCTCTCTATCTTGTTATTGTTCCGTTCCTTGTGCGTGATTGCTATTTCCTGATGTGCGTCGTGTTCCTGCCGTCGCCTTTTCGGTGTATCTGGAAATCCTTTCTTTCTACCTCTTGGTACGCATTCAGACCGTCAGAAATCAGTATGTCTGGCTTAATTCTAGTTACTTGCTTTGCCTCTTTCATCGGCAGTCTTGTGGTTCGACATCCCTAGTCTTTCCTTCTGAAATCATAGATGATATGAGAAATCTGGTGTCTGTGTCCATCAAATTTCAGAGTCAGTTCCACTCGCCGTTGCACTTCAAGACCATCTCGTCTATCGCCCACATGCCCGACACATCAGGAGTTAGTGTTCTTGTGTAGTCCGAAATAAGTGATAGATATTTTCGTACCCACATATGAACTGTCAGTTGACTTATTTCTACTTGGTAGAATTGCTTCAAGTGATCGACTATGCCGTTTTGTGAAATTCCTTTGAAATACAAATCAAGAGACAATGTTATTAATCTCAGATTATTAGTCATGTACTTGAAGCCATCGTCGATTGAGAACTTCTTGTTGTACGATTTGCACTTGAATAACTGCTTAATCCTGTGCTTGTTCTTCCATGTTCCCTTTCGTATCAGTTCGGTGGAAGAGCAAAACGGACACTTTGTTTCTTCATTTTCTTTTGGCTTGAATATCTGTTTTCCTTTGCCTTGCTTTCCAAAATGCCTTTCAACTTCATCCAAAACTTGACTGCGTTTATATGTTTGCACTCTATATGTTTGTAGAAGTGGTCGGAACAGTTGCATGTTTAGATTTTACATCCGTGCTTACCAAATAATGTCTTTTTCCACTTTGCGAGTGGATTTTAACTCATCGTGACGAACCTCGATTGGCTCGTCACCTTTTACTATGATTGCATAGCCCCTAATCATTCTACTGTTTGTAGTTAATACCATCTGCATACACCAGTATTACTGATGTATGTTCTAGTATATATTTTTGGTATTAATTAATACTAAAATAGATTATTTCTTCTTTGCTACACGATTTATTTTTTTGCGTATGTTAAACAGTTCTTCATTATAAGATTCAACTTTTCCAAATCCAATTACCCAGATAAGTAAAATTCCAATCAAGCCAACAAATAAATACGAACCAAATTCTTTATCAGATATTTTAGAAACAACTATCCCTATCATTGCAATAGTTAGCGTCAATGCACAAGTATAAGTATGATTTAATTTATTAGAAACTACCTCATGTTTTAGTCTTAAAGCTTCTACAGTATCTAATTTAGAAATCTCATCATCTTGGGAATTCTCTTTTTGTTTTGTCATGAAAACAGTAACGCCATTCCTCCTATCATCATTATCAAGCCCCAAATCGGTTTGATATTAACAAAAATATCTATATTAAGTGTAGTGCTTATAATCTGAAAAGGATTTTGATTAAAGAAAATTAAAACACCTACAAATATAAGAAAAATCCCCACAATTTTTAAGTAAGAACTGCCTGTTCTAGCTACTGGTACTCTTGGCATATTTTCACTTTTTTTTGTTTTATTTTATCTTTTAAATCTTTTACTTCATAAAAATACCCCCTAACTAATTTTATTCAATTCTAAAAAATTCACAGAAAAATCTCGATTTGAATAACCACTTTTAAAGAAGAAGTAGGTCTCGAAAATGAATAAGAACCTAGTTTAGCTTGCAAAACTGACATTTGAAAAAAACTGCCTTCTATTCGTCGTACTGCTCTAGCTTTCTGGCAAAATCATTACTACTACTATCAGATTTGAAAACATCGTCAACTTCAAAAGAGACATCCTTATCCAAACGAGCTGGTCTTTTTTTATTGATAGCATTTTTAACAAAGTCATCGTAATCATCATGCCTCACTTCAAAAAGCTCATTTTGATTAGATAATCTGCGCTCAATCTCTTCTATCTCTCTATAAATCATATCAAGATTGTTCTTAATTCGTCTAATTGAGTCCTTCAAAGTTTCAACTTCATAACTGCCTTCTTTCCTGTCATCATCGAAAAGATAGTTCATTAAGTCACCAATAACAATT
>MWEH01000032.1 GCA_002070965.1 Firmicutes bacterium ADurb.Bin080
TCCGGTGCATGTGTATTGAAAAATTCCCGTATCTGGTACATTACCGTGTAAACGAGCAAACGAAAACGGTTAAAGTAGAAGCCCTGTTCCACATAAGCCGTATCAGATTAATTCAAATCAACACCGATTCATTTATGCTCAAAAATAAATCGCTCACTAAGTCGATTAGTAATCGTTTTAGTAAACTCATGTGCCCCTAAGTTATTCAAATGTAATTCATCCTTGAAATATTCTGGTCTTAAAAACAATGTGTCATTTACATAATTCCAAAATTCTGCATTATGATTTATCGCTATTTCATTAAGAATGGGAATAATCGTTTTTTGATTTGGCATGCTATAACTCGGAGATTGGATAAAAACAAGCATGATGTTCTGTTTCTCGCAATCAGATGCAATTGCATTCAAAGCCTTTATCTTATTTGTATCCAATTCAAAACCGTTGGACTGTCCATGTTTAATAGTGGTATCATTCAGTTCTCCGTATAAGGGTCGATATCCCTTAGATTTATTAATGTCTTCAGTCCTAATGTTGCCTTCCACAATTGCCAGGAGTTTGGAATTGAATGGATAAACCTCACTGATCAGTTTTAGTTTTTCAAATTTACTTCTCAAAATGACAACATCTCTAATTTCTGGTTTATTCTTATAATATGGAAGAAGACAATCTAATTCATCATAGCCCCATGTTCCAACAAAAAGTTCATCCGGAATAATATCAAATAATATTATTGGGGGAGTATATCGTTTAACCAATGATTTATAAAAGGCATAACAACTTAACAAGAAATTGGCATCCATTCCTGTATTAAAGCAACTCATGTGTAAACCATCTTCTATTATCTGTGGATTGTAATGATGGTTTGCTCGTGAAGATCCTAGAATTATTACATCTGCTTTTGTACTGTCCAGGGAATATGTTAATTGATAAGTTATTCCGTATTCAGATTTAAAATAAAAATGGCGTAGAACTTTACCTAATACCTGATCAAGGATAAAGATCAGAGCTATAAATATAAAAGCATGTGCAGTAAACCGAATGTATTTATTCTCCATCGTCAGCATACTAATTTAGTCAAAACTGAAAATAAATAAACTGGCCTCCATCAAAAACACCTATGAGTAGAATAATCATAGTCAATGCCGCATATGCTAAATGTTCAACAAGCCAGTGTTTTGTTTTGAATGGCAGATAGCCTGACTGGCTAAACTCGATTTTTGCCTCTAAATAATATAAAAGAACTAAACCGACCAGACTAAAAACCATTGTTCTCCTATCGATGAACAATGGACCTTCCAGATCTAAAATGCTTTCTATAATATTAAGAGCATCACGAGTAGTATCAGCCCTAAAGAATATCCAGGTGAATGACACAAGGAGGAATGTGATTATAATCCCATATACTCTATACAATTTTGATTTCTTTGATATGTCTAGTTTCTTTCGAATGTTTTTTTGAAGACTAAGAGACCAATTGGCTATTGTTAAGTAAATACCAAATAGTAATCCCCAAATCAGGAAATTAAGCCCTTCGCCATGCCAAAGGCCGCAAATTGAGAAAGTGATTATAGTGGCAAGCATGAAAATCCATTTCTCTATTGGTAGTCCGAAATATTTGGTATTTTTTATCTTTCCTGTAAAGAAGACGGCGATAGGCAAAAACAGGTAATCTCTGAGCCAAACAGAAAGGGTTATATGCCAACGATTCCAAAACTCTTTGATCGAGTCAGCAAAATATGGTCTGTTAAAGTTATTAGTGAGGTTAAAACCAAGAACTTTTGCAGAACCCACGGCAATATCTGTATAACCAGAAAAATCAGCATATATCTGGAAAGAATAGAAAATCGTCGCAAGAAGTAAAGAAGCCCCACTATGTTGCTCGTAGTTATTGTAAACTGCGTCAACATATATCGCTAGTCTATCTGCAACAACAAGTTTTTTAAAATACCCCCAAAGCATTAACTTCAGTCCTTCAACGACCAATTCATAGTTGAAGCATTTCTTCTCCCTGAACTGAGGAATTATTTTCCCGGGTTTCTCAATAGGACCCTGCATTATTTTCGGGAAAAACAACAAATAGCCTGCAAAAATCCCAATATGTCTCTCCGCATTAATAGTACCCCTTTTAACCTCAATTAGGTAACTTAGAATGGTAAAAATAAAGAAGGAGAGTCCGACAGGTAGAATTATCTTTAAAAGGGGATCATAGACTGATCGTCCTTTGATTTCAATAACGAGTGATTGGAAAAAACCAAAATATTTAAAAAAGGCTAAGATGATGATGTTGAAACAAATACTAAGAATGAAAATAAAATTACGCTTTATGTCAGAATTCTCGATAGCTAAACCCAGGTAGTAATTTAAGATTATCAAGACAAAGAATAGAATCAAATATGTGGGTAGTAATGTATAATAGAAAAAGATGCTGCAGATTAGCAACCATATCCACTGGTACTTGCCTGGTATTATATAAACCACTATGGCAACTGCCAATAAAAAGAATAAATAAGAGAGGGAATTAAAAAACATTCTTTTTTTTTGTCATTAAAATATCGGAATTTTAAACTATCCTGTAAACTGATCCACAAGGGCAATAATCTTGTTTACACTATCAAAAGCCTCAGGTGTCGCTTTGCTTGGTGGAATCTTAATTTTGAATTTATTCTCCAGAAAAACGAGTAATGAAACCATTGAAAAGGAATCGACATAACCGCTTGATATCAAGGGTGTGTCATAATCCAAATCTATTTCCTCATCATCCAGATATTCATTCTTAACATAATTGAGAACGAGTTCCTTTATTTCATCTAAATCCATCTTCTCCATATACCTGCAGTATTAAGTTTGATGTTTGTGTCCTATAAGTGATTAATCGTTTTCAAGAGTGGAAATATCTCCTATATCTTCACCCCATTCTTTTGCATGAAGGAGTCTTCTCATTATCTTACCACTCCTTGTCCTTGGAAGTTTATCCATATATTCGATTTCCTGTGGCATAGCGAGAGAGCTTAATCTCTTCCTTATGAAATTCATAATATCAAGTTCCAATTCTGAATTGAATAGAAATCCAGGCTTCAAGGTAATAAAAGCTTTAACCACCTCCATATTTACTTCATCTGGTTTTGAAACCACGGCTGATTCTCCAATAGCAGGATATTCCAGGAGGGCTGATTCTACCTCGAAAGGACTAACCAAGTGACCACCGGTATTAATGATATCATCATCCCTGCCAACGAACCAGAAATACCCTTCATTGTCAATGGATCCTTTATCCCCTGTTAAGTACCACCTCCCAACAAACTTTTTCTTGTATATCTCTTGATTATTACAATATCCTCTCATCATTGCTGGCCAGCCAGGTCTGAAAGCAATAAGTCCAATTTTACCTGCTTCCTTAATGGGTTCAAATCTCTCCTGATCCAATATTACTCCTGTTATTCCGGGAAATGGTTTACCCATTGACCCCGGCTTTATCTTCATGCCAGGGAAATTAGAAATCATAATCGATCCGGTTTCTGTTTGCCAATAAGTATCATGGAATGGCTTACCAAATACTCTCTGAGACCAAATAACTGCTTCCGGATTCAGGGGTTCTCCAATACTGGCAAGATGTCGAAGGCTTGAAAGATCATAACTCATAGCCAACTCATTACCTGCCTTCATCAAAGACCTGATAGCTGTAGGTGATGAATACCACATCGAAATCTTGTATTTCTCAATGAACCTGTACCATGCCTGTGCTGAAAAGCCTGCATCCAGGACACACTGAGTAATTCCCAAACTCCAGGGGCCTATTATTCCATAAGAAGTTCCGGTCACCCACCCCGGATCTGCTGTACACCAATAGATATCATCATCCTGAAGGTCAAGCACCCATTTTGTTGTCAGATACTGTGAAATGAGTGAATAATGAACATGCTGAACACCTTTTGGTTGCCCTGTGGTTCCAGATGTATAATGTAAAACAGATGGTGATTCTGATTTTGTCGGAAAAATCTCCATCTTTTCTACAGCAGGGATTTCTTCAAGATAAAAGGCATACTCCTTATTCTCCAGATTTTTTGTCTTAGTGTGATCAAGAACAATGATATATTCAAGAAAGGGCAATTTATCCCGAATCCGTCTGATTTTGGGCAAGTACTTACTTTGTGTAATAATGGCGCGAGTCTGTGCATCTTCCAACCTTACATATAATGATTCATCTCCAAATGCTGAGAATAATGGTTGTGCAACTGCTCCGATTTTCAGGATTCCAAGAAATGAAAAGTATAATTCAGGTACTCTGTCCATAAAAAGACAGATCCTGTCTCTATTCTGTAGTCCAAGATTTGTCAGGAGAGTTCCAACAGTATTGCTTGCCAGTCGTATGTCATTGAAGGTGTATTTTCTTTCTTTACCCGCAAAATTTTCAAAATGGAGAGCTATTCTATCACCTTTACCCTGAAGACAGATTCTGTCTGAACAATACCAACCAATATTAATTATATCCCCATCATGGTACTCCAGCTCTTTTTCAGCCAGAGACCAGTTAAAATTAAGTAATCTTTTCTGGTAAGAGCCGATATTTGACATTATGCAGTTTCCTTGGACTATATAAATTAGTGTAAAAGTAAAGATTGTTTTAAACAGATAGTATCACTTCTTAATATGATTAATTCATAAACTTAAAATCAGGAATAAAAATTGTTTTTTCGATTGGTTTTTTTCCTAATAATTACTTGATTAACTTTTGTGAATGAATTTCTTGTTTCTTATCATGGACTTAGTACTGATTCTTTCTCCGGCAGCGTTCTTTTTGAGCTGAAAATCCATGAAGTATTATGGACGGAATAAAACATTGACGATATTAAAATCCCGGAAGAACACAAACAAATAGTACGGGAACGTGATTATTCTGGACCAAACTGAGCCACCCATTCTGATCCAAACTGAGCCAGCATTCTGGAGCAAAGTGAGCCACTATTCTGATCGAAAGTGAGCCACTTTAAGAGGGTAAGAAGCAGGTATCTCCGCCTGACATTCTGACGTAAAGTGAGCCATTCCTGATAGCGGATTTGTAACTGATGGTAAATTGCTGACAAATCAATTTATCATGGCTAATAAAACACTAACGATGTTACAAATTCGACTCATCTTGCAACTACTACAGGAAGGCCGGTCAAAACGGCAAATATCGAAAGATCTTTCTATAAGTCGCAATACCATTGATGATTATGAGCGTAAATATATTGCGAGTGGGCAATCACTAGCGTCATTATTAGAGCAGAGCGATCCCTCTTTGTGGGAAGTACTTAATCCCCCAGATAGCTCTGAAAAGGAATCCAATCCCAGGTATGACAGTCTTTTGGAAAGGCTGCCATCAATTATTAAAGAACTGAGACGTCC
>MWEH01000033.1 GCA_002070965.1 Firmicutes bacterium ADurb.Bin080
CGCCATTGGGCGATGATTCAGTCAATTTCAATTGATTATGGAATTCTGGAAAAAGCCAAGAACGTCTACGTTGTTCAGGGAAATTTCGACTGGAGCGATGTCGGTTCATGGGACGCTGTATATGACTTAAAAACCAAAGACAAGAACGGAAATGTTTTGATTGGCAACGTAGCTACTCTAGATACCCATGGTTGTTATTTCTATTCGCGGAAAAATTTGTTAGCGGCCGTCGGAGTGAGCGATTTAATCATCGTGCAATCTAAAGATTCCATTCTGGTCGTAAATCGCGGTGACTCAGAGAGAGTCAAAGACTTAGTCGAAATGCTGGCGCGGGAAGGCTTTGCTGATCACCTGTAAATAATATGCCTAAGAAATTATCGAATAAACGTCTCCAAGAATTACGAACCGAATGTGAACATTTACTCGAACGCCTCGGTTATATCGTTATTTACGGACTGGGAAACTTTAAGGAAGGCGCTTGTCTGGTGCAGAGTGAAAAGAAAATTGTAATCAACCAATACACTCCGTTGGATTTGCAGGTTGACTTTTTACTAAAAATACTAAAAAGTCAGGATTTATCCGGCGTTTTCATTTTACCGGCTTTGCGCAATTTGCTCGAGCAGGATAAGTAGGGTTTCTTGAAAAAGTCACAATTACGGTAAAACTGGTATAATTTCTTGATTAGTCTCTATCAATTTCCAATTGACCATAGTTTTTACTCATTTTTTACCATATCTATTAGAGACAATAAAAACTGCCTTGCCGGTTTGGCAGTAAGGCGCAAAGCAGTCGCCATATTCATCGAGAGTAGCGCCATGGCTATCCAATTTTCACCGGTTGCTTTGGTCCTTGCCATCATTAAAATCGAATTCCATATTCCTCCAGATAACTGCGATTATCTCATTGATGGCTTCAATCGCCGGGGCTGGCAAGCGCCTCCGGATAGTCACAAATAAGGAAGGATCAAAGCCGGGCTTGAATTGATAACTCGAATAGCCTAAAAAATATTGCAAATAAGGATTCTCCTGAATCTCCTGGATCGTCTCCTCATCACTTAATTGCTTGAAGTGCTTAATAATCAATGCACCTATGGCTACTCGTGGCTTTATGGACATACGCCCAAAATCTCGACACAGTTGCTTAGTGTATTTCCCATAGAGTTCCTGCCACGGTACCATCTCAACTAAACGTATCCAGCGATTGTTAGGATCAAGGTGACCAGAAAAAGGCAAGGTGAATTTTACAATCTTAGTTTGATTGGGGTCTTCATAATTTACCATTTAGGGCTCCAAATTGATTTGTTAAATGCATAGGTTTTGTCAAATATCACCCTAAATATATACATTTATATCAAATATAGCAAGCGATAAATATCTGTTATTACAATATATTAGATACTTTTTCAGGAAGCCCGATAATATGTCATCAATAGATTAAAAATTACACCTCTATCCCTAGAATGAAGAATCCAGCAAAAAAGTAACATTAAAAGACTGTAATTTATGTTTCAGTAGCAGTGATAAAAATCCTTAGAAATCAATGATAACCTTCCCACATTCTCCTTGCATATCATTCCCATAAATTTCCAAGAACAGCATTTCGTACGGGATTTCATATCGCTTCGAAAGTACCTTGAGGTTCGGATTAGAGGTGCTAATTGAAGTCGGCTTACGACATTTTACTTTTACTATCTGAGTACCATACATTTCCAAATCAATAATCATATTCTTTCTTGTCAGTTCTGTTCGATAAACATTATAAGTTCCATCATTATATACAATATTATCCATAAGTTTCTGACCAATTTTGTAAATAAATTTATAATTCTTTTGTTCCAGTGGAGGAAGATAGATAAATCCGTAACCGGCATCTTCAAAATAAGCGGAAATTGGCTGGCCATTAAGTTGGGCTTCGGAAACATGTTCACCATCGGCCAATTTTATGGCTAATACCATATTCCCAAGGAAATAGGGGCTATAGGCTTGGTCTGGCATTTGCTGATTATTGATTGTTACTTCCCCGATAGTACTTTCGGCTACACTAGTAAAGCGCTTATATAACCATTGCGAATATAACTGCTTTGTATTTTTTGCTAAATAATGGTTAGGATGGGCTTGAATATTTTTGAAAAACTCAATCCATTTCTGGTTTAAAGTAGGTTGTAAAAAATCATCTGTAGCTAACCAATTAGCCCAGTGAGTCTCAATAACATCAGTTTCATATTTTTCTATTTTTTCAACAGGTAACTTGCCTGTTTCATACCAGTCATTTCCATAATTCAAACGATTAATTACAAGTACACCATGATCCCAACCCCCACCAAATTCAATTGGTGGATTCAATTCTGGTATATAATCAAACTGGGTATTAACATATCTTACACCGGCTTCAAACATTATTTTCCCGGTACTATAGTCACCCTGTGGATTCCAGTAAAAGCTATAGCAACAAGGAACAAAACTTTTCGGAAAAGATTGGCCATTATCCGGAGTCCAACCATATTGAGCCATTATTTCTTTATAACACTTAATGTGATTTCTCATATCTACTTCCGGCCAAGGTTGATCGTTCTCTATGTTATACCATTCGGCTCTTGTTCTTTTTCCATCAATCCAATACTCATGTCCTACACCGTGTAAACCAAATTCCAGGTAGGCGGCATTATCTTTTATATAGTTCATTACTTCAATTTGAGTTGGATCTATGTTATCATCGTTATCCCATTTTTCACCATGTTGAGTAGTTGTAGGATATTTTGCACAAACATTTAAACGATCCATCTCCGCTAGAACAAAAAGTCCTTGAAATCTTACTCCGACTGCTTTTCCCACTTCGATAATGGGTCGGTAATCGCGCACGTCAAAATCACGCCTGATACCTACCCGCCAACCTCCACCAGTCTCGGCGAGCGAACCGCCTTCATTCCAACCCATATCATCGATAGCCACAGCAAAGGCTCGGGGAAAAATTATCTTTTGGGTATTAGATTCTGCCCGAAGATTTTCAGTGAGAAACATAAATAAAGCGAAAATGAAAATCGTCTTCTGTAATCGCTTAACAAATAAATAATTGCGTTGCATCATTCTTCTCCTTATTTCAATTTAAATATAGATTTAATTGGTATTATTCCTATTATCTATCGAGTAGGCACCATTCTCTATATAAATTTCTAAATTCATCTCCCTCATGAAATAATTTTTCTCTAATAGAAGTCCTATCAGATGAAATAATACTCAAAACGTATTCCCCTACCTTGATTAAAAGTGTCAATAGTTCAGTAAAAATAAGTACTAATTGTAAAGATTTTGCTTTAAGTTCCATACAGAATTCATATTAAAGAAGTTATTTTTAAATTAAAATCACCGTAATAATGCTAGCTTATTGGTGGTTCTTCACTATTTTTTACATAACCCTTACTCTACTAACCAGATACCTTAATTTCTGATCTTTGTTAGTATTGGCAAAAAGAAGTGCCGGCTCATTAGTATTTGGATCATGAACTGCCAGTTTAATATTATACACGCCAGCGGGAATGCTTACTGGAATATATATTGAGACAATTTTACTCCAAGTACCGGGAAGCCACTCTCTAATATCAATTCCTGTTTCTACTTCTAACAAAGTACTGTCATTCTCATTGGTAAAATAAACAACGAAAGGCCACTGAAAATAAAAAGGAGCAATACCCTTATTTTCAATCTGAATATCAAATTCAAAATTTTCTCCTTTCTTCACATCATCACGGTGTACAAAACGCCGTATTACAAACCGATATCCGAGGGTTTTATGAAGCAACTCAAGATTTTTACGGTGTTCTTCACTCTGAGGTTGAATTGCTCCGCCAGCCGGACCGATAAAAGACCAGTGGGTTTGTTTAATGAAATCAAAATTGAGGTTAAATCGTAGAGTAGTGCCATCTATAGCACCCTGCGTTCCTCCACAGAATTCACCTGTAATAATCGCTGTTTTCCAAACATTTTCATTAAGAGTGGGGTTAATTCTGTCGAGACTTTTTAGATACCAATTATTAGACGCTTCAGTACCTAAACAGTCATTACGTATACCCCCTCCCCTTTCAGTTACATACTTTGTTGCGAAATCATCGTCAAAAGCAATGACTTTAGGTTTGGTTGGAAAAGCCTGAAAATAATCTTCCAGAATAGCCTGTTTCGTTTCCTGAGTTGCAGATAGAGATTCATTAAGCCAAACGTGCCACTCTCCCCAGAATCCGTAGGAGCCAATATCTATCCAGGCAACACGTGGATCCTGATCATATCGGCTCCCAAGAGCAGTAATAAAATCATGATGGGCAGCAAGAAAAACAGTGTCATCCCAATCTGGAGCAAATCCTTGATGGCCATCTATAGAATAAGGTCGCATAGATACACCTTCATCAATAAGCCACTGCGGAATATCATTCTGTTCTGAACCTGGGATACAAGCAGCGATTCGGAACCCTACTCTTTTCTCCGTTTTCTGGACATCTCCCCAACCCTGTTCTAATCTTGACCAATTATAAACGCCTTTCTGGGGTTCAATATCACGCCAAGCAAAGGTAGCATATTGTAACTTTTCATCAAACATTGGATTTGTATCTCCAATCCAAGTAGCAAATCCTTTAAATGGATTTTCTAAAGGGTCATCAATTTCAATTAATTCTACTTCTTCTAGTTCAAATTCGACTGGATTATCTTTGCAAGCAAAATATCCTTTTTCTAATAAAAAGAAATATAAAATCAGAGGTACAAAATAAATTCGATTATTATAATTCCATTTCATTTAAAATAATTTCCTTAGCAACTACTTTAATGAAATAATTGCTAGTCCGTAAATACCTTGTAGCTTAGGTGAAAATGAAATCATTGTAATCCCATTTTCTGTGATTTGTTTGTAGGGAATTTCTTCCATTTCAGAAAGAGAACCACTGTAATACAAAGTGTTAACCTTTTTATTTTCAGGTAAAATAACATTTAGATTTAATTCTGAAGGCGAAACAACAGTGCCATCTATAGTTACATTATAATTAACTAGATGAACTAATTTTAAATTCTGCTTCTCATTACTCATTACAGTCATTTCGACATAAGGCGAACCTTTGATCTGGGAATATTTTCCTTTAAGGATTGATTTAGCACTATCAACAGTTAATTCCAGAAAATGCCGTAAGTCTGGATGAATATTACCGCGTGTATAGGCTTCTGGAATATCAGGAAAAACCTCTGCCATAGCAGGGCCAAAAGTGGTAACATCTTCCTTTTGTTTTACAGCCGTTAAAAATCGCGATTCAGGTATTGTAAGAGGAATATAACAAACAGTTCCCTCGCCTCGTGATTTTTGCATAAATGATTTTGGATAAGTATCAGTTTCTAGAAGGGTAAGTAAAGGAACTTTATCATACAGCACATCATATTGATTCTTCACTCCTGAAGAGCCTAGAATAAGCAGATTACCACCCAATTCAACATATGAAATTAATCTATTCTGTATCTCTTCGCTTAGTAGAGGTAAATATGGGATAACAATTAAATCCAACTTCTGTAATTTCTTTAAGTCAGAAAGATCACGTTCAACCAACATTATATGTCCAATACCATTGTCAGCAAATACTCTAGAAAGAGAAAAGGAGAAACTAAGTTCATCAGCTAAATACTGTTTTAGAGAAGCCAAAATTCCAATGTTACTCTCTAAATGAGCACCAACAAGATTATTCTCGTTTCTTGCTAAAAATTGATACATTTGAGTTGCGCCTTCCGGGGTTTGCCTTTTTTCTCGAAAAACACAGTGATTAGCAAAAGCCTCTGCTATATTTATCTGAGCCATTGCACTAAGAGCTTTTTCTGTAGGTTCCGGAAAGATTGGAGGAGTTATTTCTATAGCATATTCTATTACTGGTTTGCCGCTACAGGCAGCAGCTAAGAATTTAAGAGCAGGGCTGTTAGTAATTTTTATTCCTCTCTTATCTTTTCCGGGAGCTGATTCCAAATATTCCTGTATTTCTGAATAGAGAAAATCATCTACCTCGCCCAGCATTTCCATATTACCGGCTGCATCATAAGCAACTGGCCCATAGCCGAAACCACCAAATACATTACCTGAAATCATAAAATATGGATTTACTTCCCTAGCAGCAGACCTCAATTTATAATGAAATTGAGCTACAGTATAACATCTGAATTCCCTGAATTCCATCCAGTATGCATCCCCTTGTTCTTTAGGGAGTTCAATAGTGTCATAATCAGTCGAACCATATTTCTTTTCTGCCATATCTTTGGGTAAATGGTTTTTTAAATAATTTCTAAAGGCTTCCACACAGTATTTACAATAGCATGTTCCACCAGGAATATGAGTCCAATCAACATAAGATCCATCTATACCTGTTTCAGCTTGTGCCCTTATTCGTCCTTCCATCATACGTACATAATAGGGATTATTAGGGCATCCCCAAGTTTCGAATCCTTTACCTGTTTCAGTGCCATAAGGTGCATAACGGTAATAAGGGAAACTACCATCAGGTCGTATTGTAATCCAGGTAGTAGGATCTTCCGGTGGCTTAGGCCCGATATAGTCCATATAATCCTCCCAGTGATTATTATAGAAATCAAGCATATGAATTTGTTGATTGTTAGGTTCTGATGTGGGAGTTTCACTCTCTCCATTAAGAGACGTAGAAAGATATCGTAGCACGATATACCCACTATCATGGTAGGTTTTATTGAATTGTTTTGCTTCCATCATTTCCTTTTCAAATTCTTCCCGACTTACACTCTCAAAATTGGGAGCACCTCCACCGAAAGTCACTGTAAAATTATTTTTTTTCAAGAACTCAAAATCTGAACGGTGTCCAAGTCTCCAGTGCCCCCAATCAGTATTGGGTTTCCAAAAAGAGTCAGAAGTTATGCTACAGGAAAACAGTAAAATTATTACACTGACAGCGCCAAATTGTAATGCGGTACTAATAAAGCGTTTCATAAGACCTCCTTATTTTTATTGTAACTTTAATAATCATAGAGATATCCCCTATTTCGGCCAATTTTTTTTCAGTCATTTCATTTCTGTTTGGTTATTAGGACTAGTAAGATGACATCCAAATAATTTTAAATCAGTATCTTTTCTAAATCCATAATCTCTGGCAGTAATTGTAATTATCTCAAAATAGAATGAATATTCAAAATGTGTTTTCATATAATATTTATGTTGCATCTTAAAGAAAACCTGATGAGAAATATAGGGTTGATTATTTTACTCAACATCAAAAACTTCCGTTTCGATATCTACTTTACCCTATATCCCAATTCTGACAATTGATCTTTTAGATTGGGGTATATTTTTAAAGCATTTTTATAGTAGATTTTTTCTAAAACATCTCTAGGGAGTGAAAGTCCTTGAATCGGGTTCGAACCAAAGAAACCACCTTCGACCATCTCATTAGTTTCTAATATCTTAAAGGTTCGGATATATCTTTCAGCATACAATTTTACCTCTTTTGAATCACTAAAGGTGCTAATATCAGTTCCATATAGAATCCTATCTGCCCATTCAATCATAAAATCTCTGAGGTTTTCATGGTCAAGCAAATAAAAATATTGAAATGTAGCAGCAAGGTCAACATAAAGATAAGGAAAAGTAGCTAGCATATTGCGTAGATAGTCAAGCTGTGCATCTTGACACACCAGCCAATTACCATGCGCTGCAACTGCTACTAAATTAGGATGCCTTTCCAATACGTGTCTCCAAGCTGTAATTTCACGCCAGTATTCAACGGGATCCGAAAGCCATTCTGTTCGCTTGCCGTATGGTCCATTAGGATCCGCAATATGAATAGAAGCCGCGACCATACCAATTCTTTCCATTTCTGCAAAGGTCGGTTCATGCACTATGTTATCAATATATCGAAATCCCTCTTCCCTTTCTCCAAGTCTGCGATAATACGGACCTGCCCAAATCTTGTATCCGACATAACCTTTATCGAGCCAGACATGCAAATCCTTTGGTGAGATGTCAAGTCCATCATGTGCCGAAAAGTCAGATATACAGGTAAATACTCGGCTTTTACTGACATAAATAGATTTATTCAAATCTGGAATCTGATTTTCACTAGTTCCTACATCAATAAACATAGCAAGATCTACATTATATGTTTCTATTAATATCTTTCTCACCTTTAAAAAATTTACAATTCCTATACTATCACCACCTATATGAGTATGGACATCAATTCTGGGAATATCTGAATATCTAGACCTGGATTGGGCACATATATATGTTAAATTAATTATTAACCAGAAAAGCAATTGCATAGTGATTTTCGATAGTGCTAGGTTGTATTCTTTCTTTCTCATTATTTTACCTTCAAGTTTTTATTATTTCACGAACTGGTTCTACCGGTTTATTGTTGTTTTAAAATAACATAATTAAAAGTAACATTGCAAATATATTGAGCTTACGATCATTAAATACATAACATTTTGTAACTAAAAACCCTGGCTATTTTCATTTATCATTTTTCTTTAATTATAAAAACTCGCAATTATGTTACTTGTGTATATTAGATTTTACGCCTTTTTATTTTTTCGATTCGACACATTGAGAATAACCTCCTACCGCCTGCATCAATTCTCCGCCTTTTTCAATAAACAACATAGCAACGCCTCCTACATTGCCCTTAATAGTGGAAACTATATGTCCCCGTGATGTTAATTCATCAATAACATCATCTGGGGTAATCTCATGAACATATAAACTATTAATTTTTGGGGGATCCTGTCCAAAGGAACCGATAAAATGGTAGGTAGAAAAACGTTTGGCAGTATAATTATCTTTGAGATTCATATTAAAATCTACAAAATTCGAAATCAGCTGTATGGCTGCCTGATCCTGCACATCACCACCGGCAACACTAATAGCCAGTACTGGTTGCCCGTCTTTTAATACAAGAGTAGGCGATAAAGTAGTCCTCGGTCGTTTCCCAGGTTCGATACAGTTAGGATGACCTTTCCAGGTATTGAAAATAACTAATCTTGAACCATGGACTACGCCGGTGGATCCACCAAAACCTGCAGTACTTGATAATCCACTCGGAGTAGCCGCAACTATATTCCCCCATTTATCAGCTACAACACATATCGTAGTACCTCCTAACGCCTTCATTGCTCGTCCACCGTCCTTTCGTATAGGCCGCATTCCGTAAGGATCACCCGGACGTATTTCTGCAGAGGCTTTATTATAATCAATCAGGGAATACCGAAGTTCTGAATATTCGTCAGAAAGCAATGCATCTAAGGGGACATCTGTATATTCAGGGTCACCATAATATTCATCTCTATCAGCTAATGCTAGTTTCATCGCTTCAGTAACAACATGTATATAATCAGCAGATGTCCGTCCCATTGAAGCGAGATTGGATCTTTGTAAAAGCCGCATTGTCTGCAAAAGGTAAGGCCCTTGCGTCCAAGGCCCACATTTATAAATTGTAAATCCTCGGTAGTTAGCCATAACTGGTTTTTCAATACGGGTTTTATGCATTGCAAGATCTCGTCTACGTAAGAATCCACCTAATTTTATATACCAGTCTTCCAGATCATCTGCGATATCACCTCGATAAAAACGATCTGATACTGCTTGAATTTTCTCTTCGCGAGTTCCTGTGATAGTCTTTTCAGCTTCAACCAGTTTACGAAGGGTTGTAGCAAGATCACCATACCAATTACGGTCAGTACGTATCGTGTCCCCACTACCTGTGTCGCGGTACCATTTTGGCCCACCGGCATCTAATATCTCTAACGAAGGAGCTACTACCTGTTCAAAACTCATCGTTCCAAATTTTTGAAGAGCAGTGACACAGAGATCTACTACTGCAGGGACTGCGGCCGACTTAATATCTCCACTAGGGATGCCATTCTCATAATACCATTTAATTGCTTCTTCATCAAGAGGAGCACCACCTTGTCCATTTAATACGGTTACAGCACCGGTTTCCGCATCATAATACATAAAAGGTACCTCTCCACCGATGCAGAATGCACCAACGGTTTTTATACTTAATACTAATAGAGTTGCAACGGAAGCATCAGCGGCATTACCTCCATCTTTTAAAATTTTTATTCCTGCTCTTGTTGCCTGTTCATTTCCCGATGCAATTATTCCATTTGTCCCTGATGAATACCAAGACAAAGGTTCATGTTTAGTACAACTTGTTACTAATAACTGAACAAATAACAATATTACCATTATATAAAATCGATACTGTTTCATCCTTGATTTCTTCCATACAGCATATTTAAAAAATATTCAATATTTAATTAAAAGAGTTGCTTTATCAGAAAATGGTGGAATGTTAACTTGGTAATTGTGATCTTTCTCATTTTTCTCAAATATTATTTCTTGTTCGTTGAGCTTAATGTAGACAGGATTGCGAACAGAGGTAAAACATAACGAGGACGGCTTATCTTTTGCAGAAAGAGTCAATACTACAGACGAATTCTTTTCTTTGATATCAAGAATTGTTATATCAGCATTATTAAGAACCCACTCTTTACCCTTTAGTATTCTTAGTTCCAAGCTTCTGTCCGAATTAACATACGCCAATAGAATATTATCATCTTTTCTATTCCACTCCTGATAATCAGCATTAATAAGAATTACAGGAACTTCGCTATAATAGGCTATTTTGGCTTTACTGTTTGTGACCACTTCAGTTATTATACCACCACTGTTTTTTGTTATTTTGGGCATCCTTTTTGACGTAAATACTAAACGAGAACTTGAAGAAGGTTTATCTGCTAACCAAACATGGAGAGTATTTAAATCTTTCTTCAAATTAGGTAATATGATAAGATTGTCTGTAAAAGCAGGGTGATCTTGGCCATTGATATATACTTTATCGATTTTCTTGTTTGTATTTTCAATGCGTAATCCCATACCTCCGATATAGTAAGGAATTGTATCTAACAACACATTAGAAAGATCAAGTTCGATCTCGATTTCACTCTCCTTGGTTTTCCACTTATAATTCCACTGAGCCAAAGCCCGAAGTTTATGTCCCAGATCTACTGGATCTGGACAGTAAATATTATGTGTTGCAAACTTTGCCTTCATACCATCATAAAATGGCTTATTATTATCATTTACAATACGCTCTTGACCCTTTTGAGGTTGTGTATTTATAGAATAATCATGCCACATTTCATTAAATATAACACCTCGTCCAATATTATCGTACATATGGTCAAAAATTGCTTCTTCATAGGCAATAATCTGCTGAGTAGTGTAGCTCCAGGAAGGATCATAGAACCATTGATAATCAGGGGAAGGGGTATCCTCCAATACTACTAAATTTTTATACGACCCAGTATACCAAGTAAGATTGCCAAAGCCTAATGGCATATCCTGTTCAAAGCCATGAGTCATGAAAAATGTAAACCTACGTGCTATCTGCTCATAATCATCCATAGGGATCGTATTCCCAGGATTGATAAAAAAATCTATATTTCCAATAGGGTATCCAAAATCAGCCATATAAAACTCTATTTCTTGTTTTGATTCATCAAGCTCTTCGGACCAGCGTTTTTCATTCATTTTTCTATCAATACGATGATATTTACTATGGGTCCCAATTTGCCCACCTACTTCTTCAATCTTTTTGGCATTTGGTGCTAAATCCTGCCACCCAGCTTTTGTAGCTGAGCTAGAAACAAAAGCATATAACGGTACAACGCCGCTTTCCTTGGCAATATTAACTAGATAGTTTATTGTTTTTATCTGCATGTTAAGATTTTCACTTGCATCTGCATCTAGCCGAATAATAGCTGTCATATTTGCATTACTTATTTGTGGAGCAGGAAATGGTCCATTGATATCACCATAAATTGTCCACTGTAAAGCTCGTATCATAGCATTGAATAACATATTTTTATAAAATACCTGTGGTTCTATATTGCGAAAAAATGAAGCAGCACCTGCCCATGTACTAAAATCACTTATTAAAACTATACGATTACCAGATTTTTCCTGAATAGATAAAAATGGATAAGAAATATCTTCGTTCGTACTCTCAAGCAATACTGTGCCACCATCAGAAAATTCAAGAATATTGAGACCGTTTACGAGGTGTTGGGTAAGATATTGATTATTTGCAAAATTTTTCGTGATAAAGTGCAAATTACATGCTGTTCGGATACGATATTCAGAATCTCCGTGGAACCCACTATAATTGACTCCAATTATATCGTCCAATTCCTTATGATCACAATCCTCACTATTTTCATCAGTGATGGCAAAAGGACCATCAATTATTAAATTTCCCTCTTTCTCAATATACTTTTTTAGAGAAGTAACTAAACTATTATAAATTGGTTGTTCCACATAAGTACATTGACAAAAAATTAGGGCGTTATATATTGATAAATCTTTTGATCCCGCAATATCGGACAAAAAAAGGCAATCATAGGGGATGCCAGCAAGATTAGCTACTGCCGCCCATCCATGAGCTGACATTTGAGTTACTCCCCACTGTTGTTTGAAGCTTGCTTTGCTTATCACAATTCCAATGCGCGGATTTTCGAATGAAAATTCTGCTGGATTAACCTCACGTGTTAGCATAAACATACATATTAAAAATAAACTAATTATTTTCTTCATAAACATTCTCATTTAAACTTTTATTCAATCCATACTACAGCACCTTTATTGATGGGTGGCAGTTTACATATTAGCCTTCCTTCTTTATAAATAGCGTTTAATTTTTGAGGTTTCTCTAAGTATGGCAATATATATACTTCTCTATTTTCATCCGTTCTTAATGATATTAGCATGTCTGTCTCAGGTATTTGAGTTGCGTTTTTTCTTCCTTGTAATCCTTTAAAGTTTGCAATAAAAATATATGACTTATCGTTTACTTCGCAAATCTGTGTTGATATAAAAGGGGAAGCAGTAATATCTATTGCTGATTTGTAGTCTAGCTCTAATTTAACTTTTTGTATTAGAGACTGTAGATATTCATTAAAGCGTTTCTCGGTACTAATACCATTTTGTGCAGACTTATTAAATTCACTACCAAGTAACTCACTATATTTTTTACCTGGACACTGAGGATAAAATAATGCGGATAATTTACCATTTCTTATTCTCTGTTTGGCTGATATATCAATACCAGTCATTTCCCAGATGGGATTATTTATTCTTTTCTGGCGAGAATAATCATAAGAGCCTGTTCCACCGGTAATGATCAGGGAACAACCTGAATTAACAATTTTATTCAACTGGTTTATTTCTTCTTCAGAAACGCATTTCACATCTGGTAAAATTAATATCTCACCCCTAAACCCATTTAGAGTACGGGGCGTAACAACCTGGAATTCAAGGTGTGATTGTAGTAGCATATACATCCATCCTTCATACGATGGTATAAATTCGTCCACAAAATAGTTGCGAGTTTTAGGAGAAAAATAAATCCCGATTGGTTTTATCGGTTTTCGTGGAGAATAAAATATCTTTTCATATTCAGCAATCCAGGCATATATCTCCTTTCTCGTATCATAATCATTTGATCCGGACATGACATGTCCTCTAGCATCCCAGCAATTCGTACCTGCCATTAATTGAGATACAAATAAATTCTTCATAGCCTCTTTAGGATTTACTTCTGTTTCTCCATCCCAAGAGTAGCTCAGCATCCAGGAAGCTTTGCCTTCAGCAAAGGCACGGAAAGTGTACATACCTACCATATATGAAAACCAATCCAGCGGTTCTTTACGCGCGGCATTACCGCCACCCCCACTGAATTCATGAGCAATAACGTCAACAGCCGGATACATATCATAGACATCAGAACCCACTCTGATAACAGATTCATCGATACCAGGATAGATTTCTGCTATACACATGCATTCTGGATTAATTGATTTTATATTATCATTTACTTCCTGCATAAAATCAGTCAAGGACTTAATTCGAAAATCAACCCATTTTATGAAATTCGGATCACTAAAGTCACCTAATTCCATATCAGTTTTAGGGTTTATCCCAGTCCTTTTTTTGAACTCTTCAATAGTATAATTATCAAAACTTGCCCAGGTATCCTCCCAGCCTCTGAAATGAGTCATCCAATATGGAATATCAATATAGACTCCATCTATTCCCGTTTCTGCAATCTGTCGTATTCTCATCATATATATTTCACGCCATTCCTGGGCATATGGTGTAATCCAGGCATCTTCATCACCTTTTGAAATCCAGAAGGCAGCTTCACTAGTAAATATAGCTGGATTCCCATATATATCCCTTTGCACCCAGTCAGGGTGATCTTTAAAAAAAGTATGGGGCTTCTGGTCCGCATTGGAAGTGATAATTTCAAGGCCTTCTGTATAAACATATATCTTATGTCCACTCTCATGGGCTCTATCAACATACGCTTGGATGGCTTTTAATTTCTCTTCCGGATCCAGAAAACTCTCATAATATCCAGTAAGACTATTATCGATTTCAATACCCCTCACATAGGTTTTTTCTACTTGCTCAAAAACTTCATCAATATGATCCATACTAGCACCGTGGCCAGCAGTCCTTACATAATGAGTCCAGTTTTGCTCTTCCATTTTTTGAGAATTCACCTTGCATCCAACGATATATACAAGACATAACAATCCCGTCACTATCTGAAAAAATCTTAGTTTGCTCATAGAGTTCTCCTTTAATAAAATCATATTATTATTTCTTATTTGAAAAGATCAATCGGTGCAATGCAAAGAGACTGTTTATTAGATTAAAGGAGATAAAGTAAGAGAACCGTCTTCATTAATGTTTTCTCTACAAGACCATTCTACAGGGTACAGTTTGTCTTTTACTTCAATCTCAGCCTTCACCTTTAATCCTTTCCAATCAATTCCTTTTGGCAATATTACTTGTGCCTGACGCACACCTTGAGGCTTTGGATATCCAGCATCAAGACATCCGCTTGCCAAAATATTTTTATTATCATCATAAACAGTTAAACGTAATATCCCTGGTACCGGAGCGATTCCATCATTAACTATACCGAATACTAGTCCTTGATGCCCATCTTTCTCGAATTTCCATATCCAAGATGGGCGTACCCGATACCCTATCTTTCTGGCCAGGAGATTGATCATGTCAGGAAACTGTTTATAGTAATTGAGAATGCGGTCAGCTCTTATTCTATGCCAATTCCATATGGAATAATAGTTCGCTCCTAGATCCATAACATGAGAAATAATCCTGTCGGTACCGGAAACGCCGTTAATTAAATTCAGACTTTCTTTAGTTCCGTCTGATATACCGTTTTCAATAACGGCAGATACCCAGGCTGGTCGATTACTCAATGCTTCTATTTGGGTATTTTCAATATAAATAGTATCGGTACGGATCCAATTATTACTCCGAATAGTCCGATCTAAGATCTCAGAGTTCCCCACCTGACTATAATCTGGCTGAGTATTAGTTACTAAAGGTGTCTTGGTCCAGTTCTGCGCCTGATGCTCAAACATAGTCACAAAGGTTTTCTCAGCCGTGATATAATCAGGAAAAGGATTACCCTGAAAAGGCCAAGTATGTCCCTCTCCCCAGAATCCATACATACATGTATCAACATATTCAACCAAGGAGCTATCGTTGTATAAGTCCGCTAGCATTTTATCTAAATCTTTGAAGGCATCCAGAAAATAAGGATTATCATATCGGGGAGCATAATGTATTTTGTTCGGATAACCTATTTTATCTGTTTTCCCAAGTTTTACAAAATCAATTTTTTCTGCTACAAAATCAGGAATCGCATGCCCGGGTATCTCTGGATTCATCAGTTGAATTCGAAATCCTATCTTTTTGTTGTATTTTTTAGCTGATTTAAAAGCTGCATCCCAATGGGGGCAGAAATTTAGATTTCCTGGTTTTGACTGTATGTCTTTCCAATCCAGTCTGATATATAGCTTATGAGTTAAATCAAGAACAGCCAACTCATCAATAAGTTCTTCTACACTCACTCCCGTCTTTTTAGGTGGTCCCGCTTCATCACAGACATAGGTAACCAGTCCCATACCGAAATTATTCAACACCCTTTGGGAAGGAGTTGTAGCCATAACAACATCACTACCTGGCACTACCTGTTCAGGAGGATATGTAGGAAAAGGACCTTGATTTAGACGGTCTTTAACTTTCGGCCCACCGCCAAAATCATATTTTTCCCAGTTATGTTCTGGCACAAAACCATATAGAGATTTACTGACAAATCCAGCAGCTGTCATACTGGCAGCAAGACTAAGGAAATCTCTCCTATTTAAACGCATTCTTCCATACTCCCCTTTTAAAATATTCAATTATTTTATTACAGGTATTGCCTCTAAAAGTAAGTACTGTTTAAAGGAAACATGAATATTAGGAGAAGAATTTTTCACTTTTCCATATTCTTTCTGATTTACATAATCACGAACGGAATAGACAATCCCATCTTCAATGCCCCGTAGCTGGACTTCTCCTTCATAAGAATCTGCATAAAAGGCATAATACATATTATCGTCTTTTTTAATTACGTGTGCTTCTGGCCTATCAAATCCTATGTCATAGAGATGGCCAAGATATACTCCTGTTGGTAACATTTTATCTTCGTATATATTTAGCCATTTTCTCCACACTTCTTCCTTCTCTGGTGTCAAATCAAATTCAGAATCTTCCCCAGAATTTACTGGCCAAGTAAATTTAGTGCCAATCACTCCTCCTATTCCAATTGTAGAAGCAAAGTCATTACCTCCATCACTGAGTTCAACATGATCTCCATAGTAAGCACAACTTGGACCCATTAATGCCTTAAGTGTTTTTCCCTTCAATCTAATCTGCCATGAACTTGTCGGATCAGAAGCAACCGACTGATTCATATACGGCATAGTATGAAAGTTGTATGCGGTGCCACAGGGACATATTTCTACTACTGCTTCAGAATTTATTGATAATGCCGTTTCATAAATTATTTTAAAAAATTCAGGAGTTGCTTCAACAGATTCTTCGGGATATTTATGATTATGTTTAGAATTATAACATGGCGGTGCGAGATTAAGATGCTGACCATCAATTTTTAGCCCTTCATACCCCCACACATCCATTATCTTTTCTACTAATTGTTTTGCGTTCTGCTTCACTGGTGGATAAGCTGGGCAAAGGTAGTATGCATCCCACCAGCTGATTTTTTGTTGAGAACCGTCTTTATTAAGGAGTAGGTAATCAGGATGATTTATTATTAAATCTGTGCTTGGATCTACTGCTAATGGAGCCCACCATAATTTTGCTTTCATACCATATGAATGAATCTTGTCAACCAATTTCTTCATGTCAGCGTCTCCGTTGGGAAATTTATCTTCAACCAAATACCAATCACCCTCTGCTGTTTGCCAGCCATCATCCAAAACCGCCCATTTAAATCCTATATCTGCTACTTTGGGAAGAGCACTATATATTTGTTCCATCGTAAAATTCCTTCCATATCCCCATGCACACCATATTGGTTCATAAGCAGTTTTTGGTGGATTTAAAAATGTAATGCCCTGTTTTTCCATAAAACGCCGATACTCAACCAGAGTGTTAAAATAATCTCCGCAATGAACCATAACGAATGTTCTTAAGGTAGACAAACTCATTCCAGGGGGTAAAGTCTTATCAACATTAAAGGATACCGCCACTTCCGCCCAATTTTTATCCGGCATAGTAATTGGGAGGGATACTAACTTAGGGTTTTTTTCTACGTGGCCAACCCCAAGTCCGATGTTTCTTTTCCATACATCTATGACCGGGGTCCCACCGCCGTAATCAGTTGCATTCATTCCTAAATAGTTTTGTTGATTGAAACCTTTATTAAGGGGTAGCACCCAATCTGGACGGGATTCATATGAACCACTCTGATACGACCAAAAAACTGGTTCCTTACCCGATGGTTTATCTGACCAGATCATATAGTGATTATTTGTCCAAGAATCTATTCTTAAATCCTGTTCTCCCAAATTAATGTACTGTACTTGAAATAAAGCCATAGAGGGAAAATCATCATAAAGAGTGATTATTATTTCCTTTTTTAAACGTGAATTATTACCAGTAATAATATGTTTCTTTCCTTTGCCTATTTCATCTGCAAAAGGTTCTACTATATGTTCCCTGAAAGAAAATTTACTTACTTTCTTGCCTTTAATTGTAATTGTTTCCGATGAAGTAAAATCACCTAATATAACTTCATTCCCATCTGTTAGTGCTACTATCCTGCTGAATAGATTATCATCAAAATCAATTCGGAGTGCTTTATGTTTTATCTGCAAAACAATCTCGTGTTTTGGTGCAAATGAAGTAAAAAGATAAATAAAACTTATAGCAAAAATAATCACGACCAATTGGAAAGTTTTTTTAGACATGATACATTTCTCCTTTTTCGTAAACTAAAAAGTTAAAATCATAAGATTAAGAAACACTTTGAAAACTTGGCGAATAATCTTTCACTCTGTATATTCTCCCAAAACTTTGCGTTTATTTTAAAATACTTAAAGCATTAGAACGATATACTTTCATTAAGATATTTTTAGAAAGTCCAAACCCATTCAATGGCCAGTGATAACCGAACTGATCGATTTCATAAAAATGTTCATCACTTGATTCTAGGATTCTAAAAGTGATTCTATACATTTCTAAATCATAACCCATATCTGTACCATATAGTAATCGGTCCTGATATTTTTCATAGAATGAAGCAGTAAATCGAGGTATAGTAGCTGTTTCTGCATATCTAGCTGAAATATCGGCATATAGATTAGGGTATGTATCCAAAAGTCTCCCAAGTTTAGAAAGATCATACGAACAGTTGGCAAAATGACAAGCGATAAAGGTTGTATTTGGATGGCGTTTGATCGCATTTTCAAGAATATTAATCATTCCATCATGTTTTATTATGTTTGGTTTATTATCCAGACGCCATTCATAGGCATTCATCAGCCCATCGTTATGCTTATCCATAGGTTCATACATCCATTTTGGATCAGCCACATGAATACTAATAGGAAGGTTTAGCTCTGCGCATTTTTCGAGTAAAGGATCCATACGCGGATCATCAAGATGCATTCCCCAAGCTTTAGTTTTACAGTAACACATACCTTCACCTTTATCCCCTAATTCACCCACTCCCTTTGCTCCCATTCTAACACATCGTTCCAGTTCAGCAACAGCCGCCGGCCCAAATCCAGGCTTATCGTATCCCGAATAATCAAACCCACACCACAGTTCAAAACGATCGGGATACTTCGCATATAATTGATAAATTGAATCAAATTCAGCTCCTATAGCCATAGTAAGTATTACAGTTTTCTCGATATTAGCGGCATCCATATTTTTCACCCATTGCTCAATTTCTACTTTCCCATTAGCATAAGGATGAGAGTGAATATCAATGACTGGATAAGCGGCTTTATCTACTACTGTAATAGGGATTTTATATATCGAACGTGGCCGATAATCCTTTAACAATAACGACTCTACACTATTTTCCTCTGCTTTATTTAAACATTGAGTTAAAGCTACAGATATACTTATAAATACTAAGACTATTAATATTTTTTTGATAATATTCATTTGATGCCCCTTTCTTTATTAATTATTACTTAAACCATTCTGAATCTAGATATTTCTGACGAAAATATTCCGACGGCTTTGGCATTGTATATTTTTTATCTTCTAGATATAGATTTATATTATTTAACTGAAGATATTTATTATAAAATATTCTTCCGGCTTTATCAAGTTTAAAGTAGTGAATACCCATATCTATCACTTTTTCATCTAATTCTTCGGGCCATTGACGTACATTAAAGTCAACCATAACATCTTCATTAATAAATACTTGCCTTTCCCCTTCCCAGCGAGATGTTATTAATCTTCTATTTGCATATCCTACGTCTACTTCAATACCCTTTAATACATAAGCACCTGGTTCTACGTTTTGTATTGCAAAGTATCCATTCTTATCGGTCTTGACACGATATCCTTTGATTTCTGTTTCGCCTTCTTCTGTTGACTTCCCAACAACAATTACATTAATATTTTCACTTTTTGATTCATATAAATCGTCAATTCCAATGTTTTCAACGAGTACAGCTCCTACAACAATTGACTTGCCAGGCAGTGGCTTTTCAGGAATAAAAAGAGAATGAGTAGTCGCACAACTCATAATGAAAATAATAGCCACAAGTAGAGCTTGTATTTTTATTATACCTCCCTCAATTATTTTTTTAAATCTATATTTTAAATTCCTCATAACAATCTCTTCATAGTTTTGTACGTAAAACCGTTATAGTCCGTTATCGAAAGTAAAGCTGAATTATAGTTATTGATCAAAAGAGCTTAACGATACCTATATAAAACATTTCGCACATCTCACTTCAACCTTTGATTAAATCATTACATCTTGAAAACAAGAAAATTTTCATTTAACCTTTCGGTATATCTTATCATTTACTTTCTATTTAATTTCATTATACTTTCATTTTCTTTTGTTTTAATATAGAAAGAAAACTTATTTTTGTCAAGCTTTTTTAACTCAGGGCGTGCACCAATTTTAAAAAAATACGAGTATGACCCGTTGTGTGGAATTAAGCGAGCGCATGTTTAATATGATTTAGGGGTTTATTATTGATAGAATTCAGGAACTGTAGCAAAGTGAAGGCGGCCACTTTCGACAAAATCCTGGTAGCCAAGCCGACAAAGGTTTTGGCATAATTTACACGAATCACGAATTGATCTACCAACTGAGAAAACAAGGTTTCAATCCGTTTACGAACTTTTCGAAACAATGCCGGTTGTCTTCGATAATT
>MWEH01000034.1 GCA_002070965.1 Firmicutes bacterium ADurb.Bin080
CTAAAGATCATACTTTTTTTAGTTACTACTTTTTTGCTTGTCATTAGTTTTCCCTTTCTAACTTATAATTTGTAATCGACTTAATTACCACGCCAACAACTAAAGCCCCTACTACAAATGGATTGACATAAATTTTGTTGTTTAAAGTACTGTATAACAGTTCAACAAAAACTCCAAAACATAGAACTATCATCATTCCCCAAGCGGCATTCCTTTCAGCTATAGCTTCGTGTATTACCTCTCGTTCATCTTTTTTCAACTTCCACATGATATCAAAGACGTCAACTAAAAGAAACGCTAACCATATTCCAGTTACTATGAGCTTCATATGCGTTGATTCGCCAGCTATCGTTATTAGGACTACAAGGGCAATAATCATCACTGCAAAGTACACTGCACCTTGCCATGTTTTGATGC
Organism: Firmicutes bacterium ADurb.Bin080; assembly: GCA_002070965.1. GTDB lineage: Bacteria > Bacillota > Clostridia > Christensenellales > DTU072 > MWEH01. The sequence goes on from MWEH01000034.1 coordinate 418, forward strand.
CTAAGCCCCATCCTCCATATTTTCTTCTCTTAAACCATTCAGGTTTCGCTATAATCATCTTTAGACACCTCCAATATGTAAAAAATATATTACATTTAGTATATAAAGGTTTCGATTTTGTCAAAAATATATTACATTTTATTTGTAGCTGATTTATACGTAAACGGCCTGGCGTACTTTATAAGAAAACTCATAGCTTCACTTTAATTTGAAATTTATTCTACATAGGGCGTTTATATTTACATAAATCGAAGGAGATACAAGGCCATCTCATTTATCATGCCAATTTCATGCATACATGCTTTTGAGATTACAAGAAATTAGTTTTTTGCTATTAACTTTCCAAAAAAAGAAAATACTCATTAAACTTATAAATCGATGTCTTACCATTTAAAATAAAGGAATGAATTATAATGCTTAAAACAATCTGTGCTGTTTTTATAGTATTTCTTTGCTTTTCTATATTTCCTGCATACTGTGCAGATGGCGACTTGCTATGGGAGAAAATCTATGATGGAGGGCGAACAGATCAATCATGGAATGTGGCGATAGATTCTAAGAACAATGTTATAGTTACAGGCTATTCTCAAAATGTACTTAATCCCGATTATTGTACTATAAAATATAGCCCTAATGGTAATTCTATTTGGATAAAAAAATTTGACAGTGGCCATGATGATTTTTCATACGGGGTTGCAACAGACTCTTTAGATAACATTGTAGTAACTGGGCGGGTTAATAACGGGAGAGATAATGATTACTATACAATTAAATATGGCCCAAGCGGCAATGTTCTCTGGGAAAAAATATATGACAGCGGTAGAGCAGACACAGCTGTCGGAGTTGCTATAGACTCTTTCAATAACATCATCATCACAGGTTACTCAAATAATGGAAATAATGATGATTATTATACGATTAAATATGATCCTAATGGTAACGTTCTATGGAAAATTGCATATGATAGTGGCAGAAGTGATATCCCAAGTAGGGTAACAACAGATTCTAAGAACAACATTATAATTACTGGTTACCTTCACAATGGAAAAAATCAGGATTATCTAACAGTAAAATATGATTCCAATGGAAATATGCTGTGGGCTCAAATATATGATAGTGGGAGGAGTGAGGTAGGATATGATGTTGCCACTGACAATGAAAATAATGTCGTAGTAACAGGTTACTCTCACAATGGATTAACCCAAGATTATTTCGTTATTAAGTATGATTCTAATGGTAATGTGTTATGGACGAAAAGATATGATACTGGAAAAAATGAAGTATCCCAAGGCATAGGTATAGATTCATTTGGTAATATCTTTATCACTGGATATGTTATTAATGCTTCTAATTACAGCGATATTGATTGCTTGACTCTAAAATACTCACCAAATGGTGATAAGATATGGGAAAAAATACACGATAAAGGCCCCACTAATTTCGGGTGGGGTGTTGCTGTTGATTCTTTGAATAATATTATAGTTACTGGATATTTCAGAGGTGCCTCAAATTCGGATTACTTCACAATAAAATATGAAGGGATTCCACCAGTTGGCACCTTTTCCAAACGTGAACTTCCTTTAAGAGAAATTATGTCAATAGTAAACTATCCTGGAAGACCTGTAGGTGAATTTTTAAGAGACAAGGACTAGACATGACTGATTACCAAAAGTAAATGTCAAGTGGGGTTAAATATCAATAAAGAAAAAATTAGAGATTAATAACATTATTAATCATTTTTTTAGTCTTAAATTAATATTATTTATATACCCCTTGTTTTCTATTGGAGTTTCCAAATCGATTACCAAATGGATTCTTCTAAAATCTATATAAAAATTATTTTATCCTTATGTAAAACGAGGATATAATCTCTTTCATTAATCTTCTTTTAGCCTCTTCACTTGATAATCATTTACTTTTGAAACTCTCATCCTTTTTGCAGGTCGTGTCTTTGCGTAGCTCTTATAACTATTACTAGAATCTTCCACAAATGTCTTTATATATATCGACATTAATTTAAATTTATTATTATTTTTTACACTCTTAATATAATAATTTTTTCGAATTTTATATTTTATTCTATAAATAGATAAATTTATATATCCAAATATTAATTATCACATGGTGACAAAAATGGCAGAATTGATAAAAAGAATTTTAGTCCCAGTAGACGGCTCCAAAACTTCTGAGAAAGCGATTGAGTATGCCGCATGGGTCGCAGGTAAAACTGGTGCATGCATTATGCTGCTCCATGTAATAGATGTTGATAAATTACAGATGAATTATGAGGCAATGGATAGATTTTTGCCTGACTGGGAAGACAAGATAAAAGGAACTGATGATATAAAGAGATATTCTCCATTTTTCGAAGAGCAACTTACATGTATGATAGAGGATCCAATATGTAAGAGGGGTCAAACAGTTCTCAATGAGATGGCAAAATATGCTGAAAAACAGGGAGTTAAAGTAAAAAAAATGATGAAACTTGGGAAGGTAGTTGACACCATAATACAAACAGCTGACGATGAGAAGTGTTGTGACCATATTGTTATGGGTAAAACAGGATTAACCGGTATAAAGAAACTTATAATGGGTCATGTCGCTGCAGATGTAGCAAAATATGCAAACTGTAGAGTTACATTAGTTCCTTAAATATATTTATTTTTATATTTTTTATTTTTCTTGATAATTGACTCAAACTTAAATGAAAACCCTCAAATTCATATATGGGCCACTTCTGCTGTTCCAACCAAATGATAAAATATCATTGTTTCCCAAGATATGTTTTTGCACTCTGACATAGCTTCCCATATCAAATACCCAGAGACCATTGACACTATTATTGTCATATATAATATATGTTTCATTTTCCTTTTTTATAAAAGCGTGCACCTCATCAATGTATGCATTTATATCATCAATTTTGATTTCACATACATTGCCTCTACCTATCTTTAATCCTTCCTCGTTTAATGGATATAATTTGTTCACAATACCCTCCTGATAAAAGTACAATAAAGGTTTTTTCGGCAATATGGATAATATTTCATCGACATAATTACTTCTTTTTGTATAATCTTCTTCCATTAGATAAGAGAGCCTATGATAAAGAGTGATTTTTTCAGTTGGGCTCTTATTAGACAACATGAATATAGCTACCTTTGAAAGACTGTATGTATCAGTGAAGTAATCTGAATGGCCATTTAAAAGTTCAGGAGGGGAATAATCCCCACTATAGATTTTGATGTTATCGATGTCATTTATACTCCTGGATGTCTCAAAATCAACTAATACCGCTCTTTTTGAGTGCTTTTCAATAAGTATGTTTGAGGGCTTGATGTCCCTGTGTATGATTCTTTGCCGGTGTAGATATTTTATTACTCCATGAAGCTGGAGTAGATAAGCGTAGCTTTCATCCAAAGGCACAGAACGATTTTTATATGCCGTCAAAGCATTTTCACCATCAATGTACTCTAATACTAAATAGGGAAATCTATTTGAAAAATCAATAACTTTTATTATATTTGGGTGATTGAGACCTACCAATATGCCATATTCTTTTTCATACCTAACTAATGCTAACTGTTCTTGGCCAGGTGCAGGAATTTTAATGATTACGTATCGCCCCGTAGGCATATACTCACCCAAAAAGACAGACGAGACTTCATTTTCTGATAACAAAGTCAAACAGCTTGGATATACAGGATAATAAACAATATCTTTCTATTCACTTCTTTATTTTATATTTAGAGAATGTTTCTCACTCATTTTTTATAAAAATTTAATATTCATGCACTAGGATTTGGATAATATAGATTATGTAAAAAAATATAAATTTAGGATTTATTTAACTTCAATAAATAGTATCCGTTATATAGTATTATTCCATTTAATATGATACAGTAAGCCATTGTTCCAATTATATATGCCCTAAGTATTTTGATAAAACTTGCTATGTTTTCTTTGAGCGTATCATACTCAGATAAGGCTGACTTAATAGTTGAAAAATTTTTTTTAGCTTGAGTTAGATCAGATTTGATTTTGTCTATATTGTCCAAAATACCCTCAAATTTTTCTATACCCTTATCTATATCATCTAACAAAGAGCCAAGGCCTGCTAATGTTAGGGCAACAGTAACAACTTGATTATTTTTTAAAGATTTTATACTTGATATCATTTGTTTATAGTATTTAGTGTCTATATCGTCTAAGTATGAGTCGAATTTATCAAACTCGTTATCAAAAGTGTTGACATATTCTTTCATGGCGTCTACTTTTTCAAAAAGTGACAATGCTTTCTCATAGGTATTGTTTAGCGTTAAAAATGCAAATGAAGAAACTGAAACAGAAATAATAAGACTAATTATTGAGACTGTAATCAGAATCTTGCCTAATAATTTTGATTTGTTCCTTGATTTATGCGCTAGAGGGCTATATTCGCCACTTCTTAAATTATTCGAATAATAGCCCCTTTTCATATCGGTAGTTCTGACTCTAAAAGGTATAATCCCGCCAGGAGATATAGAGTCTCCATCCTTAAGCACTTGTTTATGTCTCCCTTGGATTTCAATTCCGTTTACAAGAGTACCATTGGCGCTACCAAGGTCTTGGATAAAAAACTGAACATATCCATAAATATCTCGATCAGAGGTAATAACAAAATGTCCACCCTTCCCCTTTCTTGAGATATAAGAAGACTCGTTAGATGTCAGGAAACTAAAGTCTTCTCTGCCAAAAATCCTGTCGTGATTCCATCTAACTTGAATACTTCCTCGGGGATGTTCAAGATAAATTGAACTTGTATCTTCATTGTGGGCCACGTTGTCACCTTATTTTTATTATTGAATAGATGTTTATTTTAAAACATTACTAGGATTTAAATCTATCTACTTTTAGGTACACGGGATAATAATTGCATATTTTTATAAATTTTAAAAATAATAAGTATCAATAGATATAATTATAAAATTATAATTATTGCAATATATGGCTAAGGAGGTTAAACAAGATATTTCCAATTAGAGGTAATAAATATAGCTTTATTAATATATGGAAATAAGATTTAGTGAAAATAATAATAGTATTTCATCTCAAATTAATTTAATTAACAAAGAAAGACGCAATTGTCTTAATATCATGATAGAAAGGAGAGGCGTAAAAGTTATGTCAATTTTAAAAGGTAGGTTTGCTATAATTACTATTTCAACGATCTTATTAGTGAATGTAATGATTTTTGCACCTCTATCTATATACCAAGTTTCTGCAGCTGGTATTCCAGCTGAATCATGGTTTATTGACCCAGCAACGGGCCAGCCAAACGTAATAATAGTAATTGGGGCCCATGCAAACGCATCTGACTTAGTTTCTGCAGCTTTAATTGCGAAAGTAGTAGAATCTATAATCACCTCAGCCGGTCAAACAATAAAATATACTGCAAACGTCAAGATTGACCCAGTTGAGCTCATAAAGCTTGACATAGAAGTCAACACTGCCACAAACACAAGGAACTTAATTCTTGTCGGTGGACCAGTATACAACAGCATCGTAAAGGACTTAGTTGACATGGGAGCTTCCACTGTCGACTGGGCAACATCCAGAGGAGAATGGGAATGGATTGCAGACCCAATGGCCAAAGGATACGATGTATTAATAGTTGCTGGTGCCAACAGAGAAGAAACAAGAAAAGCCGCTGAAACTTCTTTGGAATATGTATCCGAACCTTCAACAGGTTACATCTGGGGAACAGTATACTATGACCAGATCGGATCCCCCGCGCCAAACATCTTGATAGACATATACAACGAGTTCACAGATGTAAAGGTTGATAGTCAAATTACAAATAGCAAAGGATCGTTCCAGTCATCACCACTTCAATCCGGATTCTTCAATTACTACATAAAGATTCCAACATACGAAAAGGAGCTAAGAGACTTAAAGCCCACTTCACTTACAACCGGGGAAAAAATAATCATCCTTAAATCAAAGGGAACAATCAACGGAATAGTCCAAGACGACTCTGGCCAGATAGTCACAGGTGCAACAGTCGTTTTGAAGAGATATCCTGGCGAGGAGTTCGTTGACACGCAGATGACAAGCAACATAGGAGAGTTCTCATTCGATACTATTCCAGGAAAGTATGTTGTCACAATCTCAAAGACAGGATACGACGCATACACATCCTCATCATTTAGTGTTCAGTCAAGAGAGACTGTTAATTTACAGACTATCCTTGGAAACATCGTACTAAACGCGATAAAAGGTACATTATCGGTAGCTGTCATGGACGATAAAGGTGTGGTAATTAACACTGCCACAGTCACAGTGAGATCAAGTGCAGGCTCCATAGTTAGATCCATAACCACATTAGATGGCGTTGGAACAATTCAGCTTCCTCCAGGCGAATACATTGTCTCTGTAGAAGCAAATGGATATGAAGAAAGTCCTTTTAATGAAATCGTTATAGAGTCAAATCAAATTACTACAGCCGATATACATTTATCTGAAATTGAAACAAAATATACTTTCCTACTTATAGCCTTATCAATAATAATCTCGTTAATAAGTATAGCAGCAGTTATAATATTATTTAAGAATAAAAAGAAGCAATTATCAAAAGAAACAAAATTATATGCAAAATCTAATAGTAGGATAAATATACATAGGGACGAAGTTTATAGTAAACCTGTAGAAGATTATAAGACTCAAATATATGGAGATATATTTTGCCCATCATGTAATTCTGTTGTGAGTCCACAGTGGATATCCTGCCCAAAATGTGGGGTTGATTTTAAGAAAAGATGCCCATCTTGTGGAAATCTTGTTAATTATGAATGGATAAAATGCCCATCCTGCGGTAAAAATCTGAAAAGAAAATGGTTATGAAAATAATAAAATAGATAATACTTATTTCTTCAATATAATATGTATGTCTAAAAGAATACTATTAGATCCATATTTCTTTATTGAAATGACTTAATTGTCTCAAAAATCGTGAATTTAAATTTGAGGAACAATGAATCTAGATGCATCCAAATTGACGTATGGAGCTGTTACTAAGTATCGAGAAGTAATTAAAGAAAGAACAATAACAAAATACAAAACTATAAAAAGAATCTAATATTGATATAAGGGCCATTTCTACTATTCCATCCCAAAGCTAAGACATCATCATTTCTTAATACATGGCTTATTATCCTGACATAACATCCTTTATCGAAAAGCCAAATCCCGTTCTGGCTTTTGTTGTCATAGATTATGTATCGACCATTTTCTTTTTTTATAAAAGCGTGCACCTCATCAACGTATGCATTAATATCATTAATTTTAATTTCACACATGTTGCCCCTACCAATCCTTGATTCTTCATCATTTAATGGATACAATTTGTTCACAATACCATCCTGATAAAAGTACAACAAAGGTTTTTTTGGCAATATGGATAATATTTCATCGACATAAACACTTCTTTTTGTGTAATCTCCCGCCGTCATTTTATGTAATACATTGTAGAAATCCTGATTTTTTATTGGCATTTTATCTGATAGCATAAAAAGAGCCATTTTTGCAAGACTGTAAACATCTGTAAAGTAACTAGAGCACCCCCTTAAAAGTTCAGGAGGAGAGAAGTCTCCGCTGTGAATCCTAAGATTGTCTTCCTCATGAGTATCTCTAGCAGTCTCAAAATCAACTAACACTGCTCTTTTAGTATGTTTTTCTATAATAATATTTGAAGGTTTGATGTCCCTATGAATAAAGTTGTTAAGATGCAGGTACTTTATGGCATCATAAATCTGGAGCAATATGGCATAACTTTCATCTAAAGGTATAGAATTATTCTTAAATGTAGCTAAAGCATTTTCACCGTTTATGTATTCAATAACTAGATAGGGAGGATTATATGAGAAATCTACTACTTTTACAATGTTAGGGTGATTAAGTCTAGCCAATATATTATACTCTTTTTCAAATCTAAGTGAAGCGATTCTTTCTTGGCCAGGTATAGAAAGTTTTATGATAATATACTGTCCTGAAGGCATATGCTCGCCCAAAAAAACAGAAGAGACTTCATTTTTCGATAACAAAGTCAAGAGTCTGTATTTGTTGTCAAGAACGCTCATTAAATACAAAGAAAGGTATCCTCTATTAAAGTTTTTTGGAACCTAGATTTAAATACAAATTCACTAAAACATATTGGATATTTTTTCAATATCTTTATATATTTAAAAGAAAAAAAATTTAATGATTATTATGCCTGAGCTTAAATGTCCAGATTGTGGTGGAATTATTGAACAAGGATGGAAGCTATGCCCATATTGCGGATCTGAACTCCATAAGATGGGGCATGATGAGCAAAAAACACAAATCTACTCGGATAGCTCCATTGAAATAAAAGAAGAAATCAATAAGCTAAATGAAAATGAAAAAAAAGAACTAGAGAAAAAAATAAAAGAAAAGATTGATGAACATAAATCTACCAAAAATAATATTGATACTAAGGATGTTAGTTCTAGCAGTTCAAGGAAAAAATCTATTTTTGTTATAATTGGTGTAGTTGTCATATCTTTAGTTCTTTTGAATGTAATAAAAGTGCCTTATTATGTTGAAGAAGCTTATACTGAAATGGAGCCATATACGGATACCGAGGCGTACACCGTTCAGGAGCCTTATCAGGTAACAGAAACTTATTACGAAAAAGAGTCTTACGTAGACAATGAATGTAGATATGTATATCCAAATTATGCAGTAAATAGTATAGATTGGACGGGAATTTTGTATTGGGGCTATAAACTTGAATTCGTTAATAAAGAAAAAGAGTATATTTCAATTAATGCAAAAGTATATTTTTTTGATGGGAGTAAATACCCATACTCCAATGCGGATTATACTCCGATTAGTAATGCAACTGAAACTGTTTCTAAAACTATTGTTTTGGCCCCTTATGAAACAAAAGAAATAGATTTTCAATCAAAGATATCAATATTAAAATCTGTATGGATAAAATGGGATTATAAATCAGAACAAATAGAAAAATGTTCACCTGTTACAAAATATAGGGATGTTCCTAAAACAAGAGTAGTTACAAAGTTTAGAGATGTTACAAAATATAGGGATGTCACTAAATATAGAAATGTTCAAAAAACTAGAACTTTGACAAAATATGAAACTTTGTGGGAGTCTATAATTGGTAATAACAAAATCTAATATTTTGTAATTTTTTCAATATCTTTATATTCCATATGACTAGAGATTAAATGAGTATAATGGAAAGCCTATCCTGCCCTTATTGTAACAGCCAAATCGGAGAATATGCACTAAAATGCCCTAATTGTAATTCTAAGCTAAAAACTATATGTAAAAAATGTGGTAAAGTAATTAATACCAACTGGACAGAATGCCCTGATTGTGGGGATAAAATATACTATGAAGATATAACCCCAATACTAAAAGACAGTACCAATGAAGAAAATAAAACTCAGATATATTCTGACTTTATGCCTAATGTAGATACAGTTTTTCATGAAGGAAAAAATGAACAGGCTCGTTTAGATTTTTATCCTATAGAAACAAAAACCCAGATATATGGTGACTTACCAGAGAAAGAGTTTCAAACAATGCCGAATGAAAGACAAAAAAAGTTAAATATCATTAAGATTGCAGGGACCATATTTGTAATACTGATAATATTCATAATATCCTCGTTTACTACAACACCTAATGCCGAAAACTATTACAACAAAGGGTATTCTCTTTACTATGCAGGGGATTATAACAGAGCTATAGAAAAGCTTGACAAGGCATTGGAATTGGATCCTAAATACCTTGATGCATATATTTTAAAAGGAATTGCACTTTATGATCAGAATTATTATTATAAGGCTATAGATTGCTATAATAAAGCAATAGAAATAGATCCTAACAATGCTAATGCATGGTGGAATAAAGGAAGAGCGCTTTACCGTTTGGATAGAAAAGTTGAAGCTAATGAATGTTTCAACAAAGCTAAAGAACTTGGGTATAAGGGATAAAGACATCCAATTGTCCCTTAACAAATTAAAATAAAAATAATTTAATTCAGCCTTTTATTAATCTTTTCAGCCGTGTTATATGCATCATATATGGTGTATACATAGAGTATAGGGAGTAATAGAAATCCTATAAGAATTATTATCGAAACTGCAGCTAGCGGGAGTAAGATGAACATTATTACAAGCCCTTTTGCTATTTCCCCGTTATATATCTGGCCAAGACCTGGAATAAAAAAAGAAAGAACTGCTGCTAAACCTGAGCTTTTTATTTGTACCAATTCAACGTTATTTTGCCTAACACCACAATTTAAGCATGTTTCTGCTTTGTTATGGATAATGGCACCACAATAGGAACAGTATTTTTGATTGTAACCTAATTGTATATTTTTATTTGAATTTCTAGTTAATTCATTTTGAGTACCTGCTCTTGGAGAAACATGCGTTTCAGAATATTCATGTTCTTTTCTAAATCGAAACTTTGTTCTGTCTCCTAGGCTAATAAGGTCCCCATTTCTTAATTCGATCTTTCCTCGGCCAGAGATATTATTTCCATTTACGTACGTTCCATTACGACTACCTAAGTCTCTTATGTAATAACGAATATGGCTAGATTCCATATCTGGTGTTATCTCAAAATGGCCTCCTTTTGCCTTCCTCGAAACAAAATCCAATTCATCAGAAGACAAAATATGTTCTAAATCTTCTCTTCCAAAAACATTGATATTATTATCATTTATTAATACATTTCCATTGGGATGTGAAAGGATAGAGCTCATTGCTTCACCGTTTATTTTTATTGATGATGAATATCGTTTATATAATTATCGAATAATATATCTCATTAAAATATAGATTTTTCAATATCTTTATATATATGTGAAACTGGAAATTAAATGATTTTAATGGAAAGTCGACCCTGCCCTTATTGTAACAGCCAAATTGGAGAATATGCAATAAAATGCCCTAACTGTAATTCCAAGCTAAAAACTATATGCAAAAAATGTAAAAAGATAGTTTATACTAATTGGGCAGACTGTCCTAACTGTGGGGGTAAAATTTATTATGAAACTATATACTCTTCACTAAAGGATAATGAACCGCAGGAGCGTAAAACTCAGATATATTCTGAGTTTACACCAAATTTAGATTCCATTGAATATGAAGGACAAAAGATTCATTCAGATTTTTATCCTGAAGAAAGAAAGACCCAAATATATAGCAATTGCCCACTACCAACAAGTATACATGGTTTTAAGATTAGGAATGAAAATAATGCCTATATACTAAGTGACAATTATGACTACGAGAAAAAAACTAATTCTAAGATATTGTTTATTTCATTACTTTGTATTTTATTTATTTTCACTATTGCCTTGATCATTATTGGAACAACGCTAAAACTAGGACAATACTATAATGAAGGCGTTATTCTATACAATCAAGGAGAATATGATGAGGCTATATCTTGTTTCGAAAGGGCATTAGAAATTGATCCTACTCATCAAGATGCCAAAAAATACTCTTCATATGCATGGTTTAATAAAGGAGTTTTTCTTTACCAAAAAAAGTACTATTATGAAGCAATTGCTTGTTTTGATAAGGCTATTGAGATAAACCCAAATTATTTAATTGCATTGAATAATAAGGGATGGGCACTTAATGGGCTTGAAAGATATTCTGAAGCAATTGCTTGTTTTGATAAGGCCATTAATATAAATCCAAACTACAAAGAAGCATGGTATAGAAAAGGAATTGTATTCTACAATGAATATGAATACTATAAAGCATTAACTTGTTTTGATAAGGCCATTAAAATAGATCCAAGATATGCAGATGCATTGTATTATAAAGGAGTTGTATTTTTCAAAATAGATGATTATGACAGCTCAATAAAATTTTTGGAAAGTGCTTTAGTAATGGATCCAAATAATGATTGGGCGAAGAAGTACTTGTCATATGCATGGTGGAATAAAGGAGTTGAACTAAAAAATGTTGGAAGATATTATGAAGCCCAAAAATGCTTTGACAATGCTAGGCAACTGAATCCATATTTTAAATAAAAATATAGGCCTAATTTAATAATAAAAAGAATAAATAAAAGAAGAAATACCTTTTGTAATGCTCTTGGAATATTAAGAAATTGCATTTATTGTTTGGCGGTTACTCTGTAGCAACAATATGTTTTTACAAAGAGATTGCACTAATTCCTGATTATGCAGGTGTAATAAGGAATCGGGATTACACCTTCTAGTCTTTAGATATAGTACTCTTATAAAATTAGTGAGATTAGTATTAATTTATATACTATGATTTCCGTTGTGATCTTATTCTTACTCTCAAATCGTCCCCCATAGAAATATCTATCTTTTTAACAAAGGATTTACTTCCTTGAGAAGGGACCCAATAATCTTCTACTGCCAAAATCTGGTTTCTATCATTATAAAATTCAACTTTAGCAGTTCCATCTGCTGGACCATAGTTTGTTAAAGTAAGAGAAACATTAGCAACAAATCCTTCTGTTATATTCCAAGAAATTTTTGAATCGTAAAAGGCTATTTTTATATCAGGTATACATCCACACTTTTCTGAGCAACTTTCTAATTTTTGAGAAGGTACGCAGTTTCCTTTATCACATTTCTGGCTCCAAAGATCATAACCCTGGCAAGTATTTGAACAAGTAACATTTTTACAAGGGTCAAAAATCGAAACACTATTGGTTCCAGAAGATGCTCCACCAACAATAATACCGATCAAGATCAATCCAATTATTGCCCCACCAAGAATTAGTCCTATTGGTGTATTACTAGATTTAGATTCCATTGGAGTATAATTACTAACTGGGGTGTAACTACTAATTCTTGTGTTGTCTTCATGATAGTTCTTTTTAGCTTCAGTGGCTCTGACTCTAAAGGGCACAATCCCACCAAGAGAGATGCTATCTCCATTTCTAAGCGCTTGTTTTCCCGTACCTTTAATATCTCTACCATTGACTAAGGTACCATTTGCGCTGCCAAGGTCCCTAATGAAGAATTGAATATTTCCATAGCTATCCATATTTGAATTAATAGCAAAATGCCCTCCCTTTGTTTTTCTTGAGATATAAGAAGACTCATCTGAACTTAGAAAACTGAAATCTTCTCTGCCAAAAATTCTATCTGTATTTCCTTTGATTTGGATACTACCTCGGGGATGTTCAAGATAAATTGAACTTGTATCGTCATTGTAAGCCAACTTATCACCATATTTTAACTAGATATATTTTCACTATTTTATTTATAGTATAGGTTATAAATATATCTGTCAGGATTTTTAATATGGGCAAGAAAATTTTTTCCCTATTTTTGCCATATCTTTATATATTTAAAAGAAAAAAGTTTAACGATTATTATGGTTGAACATAAATGTTCTTATTGCGGATGCATGATAGAAAAAAGCTCAAAAGTTTGCCCTTATTGCGAAGCAGATGTCAAAAACTCCAAGTATGAAAAATCGGAGTTATCAAAACAAGAAAAAACAAAGACCTATGAAAAAAAAGCGGGTATAAAGAAGAGTTATAGAAAGGAGATAACAGTAACCATAATCTTAGCTATTACAGTTTTAGCAATTGCTTTTGTATTGATGCCCAATGCTGAAAAGTACTACAATGAAGGTGTCACCCTATATAATCAAAAAAGATATGATGAGGCTATAGCAAAGTTTGACAAGGCTTTAGAGATAGATCCTAATTACGAAAAAGCTAAGAAACTCCTATGCCATTCATGGTGTGGTAAAGGGGATAATCTTTCTGAAAAAGGAGAATATTCTGAAGCAATAACTTGCTACGACAAGGCAATTGGTATAGATCCGAACGATGCACGTGCATGAAACAACAAAGGAGTTGAACTTAGCAAGCTTGAAAGATCTATCGAAGCCCAAAAATGCTTTGATAGGGCCGAGCAACTTGAAGATAAAGACTAATTATTTTTCTTTTGTCCATATATTTATATATGTAGAAATTCAACTCATATCAATTATATTTAATTATAAAATTTTCATTATGGTGGTATATTGGTTAAGGAGCCAAAAAAAGATATCTCCTATGCTCTTTATAGTTCAAGAGGAAAAATAACAGTGGAGGGACAAATAGAAAGACTTTTTGGAAGAGAGGATTTTATTAATTTTTTAGGACAAGAAGAATCAAACTATGTTTCAAGAAAGCAAAAAGGCGGGCATTTTTCAATTTTTTTGAGACGAGATCAGAATAATCAAACTAGATACTTCATAAAAGACATGGAAAGTGCAAATGGTACACTTGTTAATGGTAGAGATATTAGGGGGCTAGGAAAAGTTGAGATATTTCCTGGAGATTCTATTTCTCCAGGGGGAATAATTCCATTTGAATTTAGGCCATCTCAACGAATAACTGAAACAAAGGCTTTAACAAACAAGAATAATGCTATCATACCTATTGTAATTTTTGGGATTCTTTTAGTGTCTATTATTTTTATTTCTCCCCAATTTCTTAATACACATAATCAGAATGTCGAAATCTCATCCACATCTACACCATATGAAAAGTTTAGCTTGGTAAGTTCTAACTATCTTGGGACTGTACCAAGTGGTCCTTATGAAATACTTTATATTGTAGATCAAAGTTTGATTACAGTTGTCATAAAAAATAATGATTCTGTTCCTCATGAGTTAACATTGACGGCTAAAATAGAAGGATTTACGGAAGAAGGAAACAAAAATAAATTTTTAAACCCCTATGAATCAGGAACAATAAGTCTGAATCCACCTATTATTATTGGAGAGCCACAAAAAATAACTCAAGATAGAATGGCATATCTTTCTTGGAAAATTACAGATGAAAATGGCAATATTATCAAGGAGATGAAAGAAAACATTACCATTTTACCAAACGATAATATGGTTTGGGATTGGCAAGGTCAAGACTGGTCAAAATTGATTTATGCGTGGAATACCCCTAATGACCCAGCTATACAAAGATGGAAAGGTGATGCAGCAGAATATATAGGTTCAATGCCAGGATATCAAAGTGACATTATAAGGCAATTGAATGCGTTACTCCATGTATTACATTATGAATATAACTACAATATAAACTATACGCTACCGGGCCCAACAACCTATAGGGGAACTCAAAAAATTAGATACCCTTCAGAGGTATTATTAAGCAAACAGGGAATGTGCATAGAAACTACAATGATGTGGGCAAGCGTAATTGATAGCCTCGAAATGAATTCAGTAGTAATTGGGGTTCCAGGGCATGCAATTGTAGGAATCCAAACCAATCATGATGAATATTTTGTATTTGATACTGTTGATATAACTGCAAATACGCAAATAAGACAATTCGAAGGAACTAAAGACGAATGTATTAAGTGGTGTAAAAATGTTTATGGAGGAATAGATTTTTGGCATGAAATAAAAGATTTGAGAAATGAAGTTAAGCAAAAGAAATCATGGTGAAATCTATGAGAGATAATCTTGTAATATTAGGAATTTTATTGATTTTGATTGGGGCTTCTATTTTTGTTATGGGTGAGAATCCGTCACTACTAAGGGAAAATAAACAAATTGAGATAGTGCCTAAAATAGAAATAGTCGGAGAACCAATAGTTCAAGTATCAAACACACCCGAATATAGCAAAATAAATATTCAATTTACATTGAAAAATTCTTCTTCAGTTGATGGAAAAGCGGAGATAATGATTTTTCTGGAATCAAATTCAAGTATCAATGAAATAATAAACACTCCTTATTATATTCCTGCAAACTCAACATTAACATTTGAATATAAAACTTCAACGTTTGGATTAGGAAATGAAAAGATAAAAATAAGTATTATCAAACAATGGAGGGCTTAGACTTGGAATTTACATTTATTCAAATTATAGGGATATTCGTCTTTTTGATTGGGGGAATAATATTTTTTTTGGGGATATCACTCTCTAAGGATTCTGTGCCTCAATATAACTCAAATCATAATAATATTCCACCTATGACGGTTATATCTAGGGGTAAGAATTATGACCAAACAAGAATAAGAGGAACAAATAAAGAATCTTATACTGATATGGGTGCCCCATCTTTCACACTTTCTAATCCAATGGGTTCATTAAATATTATTAATAAAGTGTCAAAATCTTTTGGTCGTGAAGACTTTCTGAATATGGGAAATTCTCAAGAGTTAAGATTTGTTACAAGGAAATCTAAAGGTGGTCATTTCAAGATAATTATGGGAATTGAAAAAGACGGTGTTAATCAGTACTATATTGAGGATGTCGGTAGTAGTAATGGAACTTTTTTAAATAATATTGATATTAGTAATAGAGGAAAGGTTGAGCTTAGAAATGGGGATACTATTTCACCTGGTGGAACATTTAAAGTTAAATTTAAAATAGCAGAATAAAGGTGGATTTAATGAAAAAATTTTTCGTGTTTGTAGTTGCTTTATTGATATTAAATTTAAATGTGGTGCATGTTAATGCAAAAACTTACAAGGATACTGTTTCAATAGATGCTCCTTCAAGGGGAACTATTTGGTATGATTCTTTCACAGCTGACATGAAAGAAGGTGAAACAGTATGTATTAGTATTACAACTAAGAATATCTCATATTCTAGTGCAGTCTATTTTTATATATTCACTCAAAATGAACATAGCAAATGGACTGGATACAATCAAGTAGCTGCAACGCCGGAGATAAGAATAGATTTGTACAATAATAATATAATTAATTATAAATGGAAAGCTAGAAAGACTGACAAATATTATTTTATTGTTATAAACGGTAGCCGACAAACTATTACATATACATATAGTTATGATTTTTCTTCTGACTCTAACAAATATCCAATTGCAGACGCAGGTTCAAATAAAACTGTTAATTTAGGAGAAACTATAGATTTTTCAGCATCTAAATCTTCAGATCCAGATGGATATATAGTAAGTTACTCGTGGAATTTTGGTGATGGGGCAACTGGATTAGGAAAAACTATCAGTCACAAATATTCATCTGCTGGAACTTATACTGTAAAATTAACAGTTACAGATAATGAGGGAGGAAAAGGTACTGACACCATAATAATTACTGTAAAGAATAATTCTAGTGAGTTAAGCAGCAACTGGATTTCTAAATCCCTTATTGCAGAATATATAAATGAATATAGAAAGTCCAAAGGACTTTCATCTCTTACAAGAAACGTTGTGGCTGACAAATATGCTCAAGAATGGGCGGATTATTGTAAGTATAACAATATACTTGGGACTAAAGCCAAAGATGGTAGTAAGGACATTAATTATAGGTTTGATCAGTATGGGTATTCTCACGGTTGGGAATCACATCCAATAAAATATGATGCAGAACTTCTCGAATTACAGAAGCAACACCCTTCAGATTACATATTGTATTTGGTATCTGATACTAGCAAAAAAATTGATGAGGGGATATTATACAAAGATGGAAAATATTTAGGGATTGGAATTGTAAAAATATCAAAAGGAACGACTTTGCTAAATACCGACACAAATAAAGAATTTACACTGACTTCTGATGCTTACTTATATGTATTTCATACAATAAATAAATTTGAAACTGTATCTCCAACTCCAACAACGTCTTCTAGCAATAATTTTGCACTAATTGGTGGTGGGCTGTTCTTACTAATATTAATTGGAGCAATAGCCGCATCAAAAAGCAAGAATAGGGATGAAGAGGCAAATGAAGATAAGACAAGCATCTATGGAGAAAACATAGACAGCGTTCCAAAGGAGCAGAAGACCCAAATCTATAGCGAACAAATGGAAACAGGAGGTACACCATCTGGAGAGGCTACACAGATTTATAGTGATTCCGAAGGAACAGTTACAAGTGAACCTACAGTTTTGGAGAACGATACTGGAATAATAAGCTGTACAACTTGTGGTTATGAAATTAAAGAGAAATGGGTAAAGTGCCCCAAGTGTATGTCATCCATAAAGAAAAGCTGTCCTAAATGCGGTAGCGAGATAAAAAGCGATTGGAAGGCTTGTCCAGAGTGTGGCGCAGAAATATAATAGAAATATTAATATAATAGAAATAACAATAAAATGCAAATGAGGTGATATTAATGAATCAAACAAAAGGAAGATACTATAGGGTACCTATAATAGCTACTCTAGTTTCTTCACTATCTATTTTAGTAGGATTTATTTTGCTGCTGGCATCAATTTATTCGTTTGTTGTCTTTTCAGATCCAGTGATGCTCTTGCCCTCGATATTTGGAATTTTATTCATAATAGTCGGATATTTCCTATATAAAGGTAGAAATTGGGCAAGATTTGGGGAAATATTACTCTTAGTGGGGCTTTCAATTGTATCTTTAGTTGCAACTAAAGTCCCCCAATTAGGAGAAGTAATCGGAAAAATAATGTATATCGGTGGTCTCCTTTTACTACCTTTGCCCATACTAGGGATATCGTTAATAGTGATTCTGTTGCTAGTTTTACACAAAGGGACAGCCCAATACTTTAAATATCTAGAGGAGGTAGGAACTATAAGCTTTAAAATAAATAAAGATAAGAGGACTGAAAATATGCCAGAACAAACATTATACAGCAGACCCTCGTCAGCATCAACATATGGTGGTACCCAATCAATGTCAGGAGGTATAAGAATAAATCCAACTCCCACCCAATCCTATAAAAGAACTGGGGATCCTTACGGTGAAACCATGTTGAGGGATGGATTAAGGAGGCCTGGAATGCAAACACCTGGTGCAGCAAGGCCACAAGATGATAAAACTGTTGTCGGAAAGAAGATTGAAACGGCAGCAAGCCCCTCATATATTTTATACCACCCAAAAGAAACTATACGGGTCGTAAATGAAATCTACAGGATTTTTGGTAGGGAAGACTTTGAAAGATTTGTTACTCCACTAGAGGCTCAGTCAATTTCCAGAAATGCTAACGGTGGCCATTTTAGAATAACTATGTCATTAAGTCAAGAGAATGACAAGATTAAGTATTTTGTGGAAGATTTAGATAGCAGTAATGGTACGCTTGTCAATGGAAACGAAATTAAAAGAAAAGGAAAAGTTCCTTTAAATCACTCCGATGTTATAACAATAGGAAAAACTGTAAAGGTAGAATTTAAAACTTTATAAATTTTTTAATATTTTTTATAGATAAAGGGCATATACGGGCCTCGGATAGGATCATAAGCAAAACATATTTGATCTCCATCTTCTAATTTGATATAATTATAGGGCAATTCTTTGAGGTTAATCCACTTATTGTTTTTATAGACAAAAATACCGTTTCCAGTATTTACGTCAACTGCAAACCAATCTGAATTTCTCCTTTCAAGTTGCAAATATCCTGAAGAAGGAGGGCCCCTGGACATAAAAAAAACTGGCCCTGGCTCCATTATTTCAATATTGGCTTGTCCTGTTCCTCCTTGGGTTCTATCCCTCGCAATAGTAATTAATTCTGATCTCAAAGGCACTATATGATTACCTATTATTATCCTTGGGATTCCAGAATAATTTTCATCTGAAGTTTTGCCAGTAATTAGATAATCTGTCATCTCCCTTACAGTTAAGAATCTATCAGAAGGATTTTTAGCTAAGCATTTTTTAATTACATCAGACATTTTTTCTGGCATATTTTTGTTTAGCGAAGAAGGGGATATCGATAATCCTCCCTCCTGCAATTGATATGGTTTCGGCTCTTTTCCAGTAGTTATATAAAATAGCAAACCACCTAGAGAGAATATATCGCTCTGCGGTGAAGGTGCACTACCGTTTAATTGTTCAGGTGCCGCCCAACCCGGCGTTCCTATGACTGTTTCGGCTTCTTTATAACCACTTTTTGCAGTTCCAAAGTCAATTAATATTGGATTATTATTGTCCATCAAGATATTTTCAGGTTTAATGTCTCTATGTATAATATTCATCGAATGCATATAATCGATAGCGTTTAATATGGGTACAATAACACGCATTGTTTCTTCTTCGGAAGCAGGGTTATCCCAGTATATTTCTTTTAAACTTTTACCTTCTATATAGCGCTCAGCTATTATGGGGAATCTTTTAGGATTACCAATATATTCGATAGTGTCAATGTACTCTACTATGTTTGGATGCCTTAGTATTGACAAAAAATCATTTTCAATACATATCTTCTCAATTTTGATATCGTCATTTTCACCATCGCATTTAGGTGCCTTTAATACAACGGTATAACCTCGTGAACTATGGGCAAGGTAAATTACCCCCATTCCACCCTCTTTTAGTTTGCTAATAACATTATAAGTGGCACCTGAAAGCCCTCTTAATTCGTCTCCACGTTGTAAAATAAAAATCACCTTCTTTTGAATATTATAATAGAGATATTGTCTTTTCCACCGAATTCTTTAGCAGCACGAATTAGTTCGTTCACTTTTTCCTTAACCTGTAATTTTTCGTGAATTAAAATTTTTCCTATGTACGAATCATCCTGAACCATATCAGTAAGACCGTCAGAACATATTAAGATCCAATTGTTTATACCAATAAGGAAATCACCGATATCAGGATTTAAAGGTACAGATGTAATACCTACAGCCTGGGTAATCACATTAGAGGCAACTTTTGTTCTTGCTTCAGCTTCAGTAACCCCATATCTTTCCATATACATGCCTAGTTCAGAATGGTCTTTTGTAACTCTCTCTATCCTCTCTTCTGAGTTATCATCCCTATAGGTCATGTAAACTCTAGAATCACCGACATGTGCATAATACAAATGATTTCCATTCAAGAATACAATTTCAAGTGTTGTCCCCATGTTGGACATTTCAGGATTATATTTTGCCATATTGAGTATATTTTCATGTGCCGAATAAACAATATCCCTTAAAATATCCTTAATGTCGCTACCAGTTAAGTTCTGAGCGTTTAGCAGTTCTTTCTTTCCACCCTCAATTGCAGTTTGAATAGCAATTTTACTTGCTATCTCCCCTGCATTGTGTCCTCCCATACCATCTGCAAGAACAAACAATACTCTAGATCCGTCTTTATTTAATGTAACTCCAATTGAATCTTCATTCAATTCTCTTTTTAAACCGACGTCAGAATTTGCATAGAATTCTAGTTTTTTTGGATGGAATAATGTTCCATATTTATTTGAGTTAAAAACTAAAAACGTTCTTCCATCCAAGTATCTAGATATTGTTCGATCTTTAATAGGTCTAGGGCCCTTATTGTTTGATAAGAAGAATATATAGTATAATACAAAAAGGATAGTTAATATTACTATGATAATTGCGATTATTAATAATATAACTGGCCAGGGATCTCCTATATTTTCAACTTTGGTCTTTTGTGTATTAATCTCATTTTCCAGGATTAGTTTTTGATGATAGTTGAGCTTTAAACTATTCACTTCACTCGATAAAGTTTTTAAATCACTTAAAATATCATCTTTAGACTTTGTTTCGCTGAGTTCATCTTTTTCCAAATTAGAAATATCTTCCAATGTATTGTGAAAATTTTTAAAAAACTCATATCTATTCTTAACCCAATTCTCTTTTCCTTCAGAAAATATTATTATACTATAATCTTTAAAGTAGTTATCCCAGGTATTCTTGTAGTTTACACTAATTTTATTAATGGCGCTATAATTAAAATTACTATCATTCATAAATTTTTCATTCATAAATTTTTCATTATTTATCAATGAAGTTAATAAAGGTGAAATAGCATCAGACTCTTCTTTTATAGACTTAATTCCATTATATTCTTCTTTCAACTCTTGATTGAGATTCATTAAAGAATTTATATCGCTTTTTAATTTTGTTAGGTTTGAATTATTTATTAATTTTGTTACATTTGAATCACTTAGTTTTGTATTAATTTCCTTTAATTTTTTTTCTCTTTTATCGAAATTATCCTTATAAGTATCCCCAATATTTTGCAGATACTCACTAATTGTTTGATCTGATTTATTATAATCATTTAACAATGTACTTAGTTCATTCTTATAGGTATTATTAAAAATTTCATTATTCAGATTAACTATTGCGTATGCTATTTTTATTTCTTCAAGAATTTCCTTTGCGGCATTTAGATCGTTATTTCTAATATTATTTTTAGCCTCTATAAGTTTACTATTAGTTTCTTGGATATCAAAATCCTTATAGATTTTAGTTCCTTGGATATGAAAATCCTTATGGGCTGGGGATGCCTCCACAACTGTAGAAATTGAAAAAATTAATAGCACAAAAACAGTTAAAATGGCCCTAAAATTAAATCTCTTCAAACTCAATCCCCTCCACCGTAACTCTTAGCCTTCCACCTAAGTCTATGGTGTCTCCGGATTTAATGACAAAAATTCCCTTCCCTTGGATTTCTGCCCCATTTACCAATGTTCCATTGGCACTTCCAACATCCTCAATGCATACTTCATTTTCCACTTCTGTGAATTTAAAATGCCTTCTAGAAATATAGGATAGAACTGATGGAGGAAAGAAATTCTTAAAATCCTCCCTACCCGAAGGCGATATAGAATTAATAGGTATTCGAACTCTATTCCCATTTGCACTCAAGATTACGGATTTTCTTTTTAGGCTCTCCCCACAAAACGGGCAAAAAAATCTGTCATCTTTTGGTACTTCGGAAACATTAGCGTTACAATTTGGGCACTTAACTTTAGGATCTTTGACTTTATCTTTTCCAAACTTCATTTCATCGCCCTCCTTTAGGCTCCCCACACTTTGGGCAATGGCTCCAGTAATCCTTTAGGATATAGCCACAGTTTGAGCATTCTATGCTCTTCTTCCTTCTTGAGAGGACTATTCCGATTACCGCCAATATTAAAACTGCGGCAACTAAAATAATAGAAAATATATTTGTGCTTTTAGCTTCCATACTGCCCAAATATTCCCTTACTCCAGATTTGAATTTGTCTAAAGAATCTTTGGATTTTGAATACTCTCCAGTTTCCCAGTAGGACAGCGCCATTTTATAGTTGTTATCAATAGTTTTTAATAGAGGTTCACCCTCAAATGTGGGGATATTTTCTTCCTTTGTCTTCTTAAGAAAAGATTGATAGTCTCTCTTAGCGTCGCTTAGTTCTTTCTCTAAATTTAATATATTTTCAAAACTATAAAAATCGAGCCAATAATCATTTAAGAACACTATATTAAGTTTCCCGTTTTTATCTAGGTATCCGCCAACATCTGAGTTATTTATATTCTGCACATTCTTATTTATTACTAGCTTTTTTTCATCTCCTTGGATTACAAATATCTTTCCTTTGTTAGTCAAAACAAGTGTTTTATCCCCCAAAATATATGCTCCCAAAATCTTGTCTTTTTTATAGCAACCTTTTAGAATATCTTTTCCATTAAAAGAGAATTGATTTTGAAGCGAATCATTATCCATTAAATATAAACAGCCTTCAGTTGAGGCGATAGCTAATCTAGAGTCATCATTTGCTATTAGTTCTGGGTTTCCTTCAAGAGAGAGTATTTTAGAAAGCTTGGGCTCTTGATTATATGAAAGAATGTAAACTGATTTTTCTGCTGGTATTAGTATATTATCTTTATAGTGCTGAAATTTTTTTAACCATCTTCCTAAATTATT
The DNA here is from genome assembly GCA_002070965.1 of Firmicutes bacterium ADurb.Bin080. Lineage (GTDB taxonomy): Bacteria > Bacillota > Clostridia > Christensenellales > DTU072 > MWEH01. The sequence continues at coordinate 24,050 of MWEH01000034.1, forward strand.
TTTCCACAGTAAATTTAGGGACTGATCATAAATTGAAACATCGCCGTTTGCCTCTCCAAAAACTAATTTATCATTTAATGAAGCAAACGATGTTAAATCAAAATTTGACACTTTTTGGCTTATTAGATCCCCTGATGGAGAGTAAACATATGCTATCCACTCCCTTTCGGGTGAACTTATGTCTTTAAGGGTAATTACTGCAAGGTAACCCTTATCATCTATAATCGCCCTCTTAGTGTCTCCTAAATGAGGCACAAATTTGTATATTATCCTCTTGTCATGATTGAATACATAGATTTTTTTATCCTGAGTTCTGATAGACATCATATTTCCTGAAGATACAATCTGGGTAATTTTAGAGCCTAGAGAGTCTAGGAGAATGGATTTATTTGAATTCATATCTGCCCTATACACATTACCATTTTGTGTAAAATAAACGATATCATTATCCTTGATATCTATATGCACTATCTGATTTTCTGAAACAATAGAAGTGTTATAAAAATTTGAAGTGTTTCCCGAAACAATAGATAACGATATAATTAATACAACAATTGCCAAAATTAATGATTTTGCTTTCATGATTAATTAAAACAGATATTAATATTTAAAATTAATGGATTGTTTTAAGATTAAAAACTGAAAAACAATCTATTCTCTTTTTAGTTTTTCTTAAATACTGACTCGTAAACAAATTTTCAATATCTTAGACAACAAAATCTTTATATGTATTCAAAATATAATTCATTTGATTTCTATGAAGGGCCATTTCTGTAGCGGGTGTGGGAAAAAATTAGAGGCTGATTGGAAGGTATGCCCATATTGCCAAATTGCCTTAAAAGAGGAATGCAGCAACTGTGGCAAGGGTATAGATATTAATTGGCATTCTTGCCCTTTCTGCGGATCTCAAATTCATAAAACTACAATTGAAGAACATAAGACTCAGATATATTCTGACTCCACGCCGGATGAAACAAAGACACAGATATATAGTGATGAGAAAAATACTGATTTTCCAATAGCAGAGGATTCAAAAGTGTCCGATGAAACGCCCTCTAGCAATACTAATAAGGATAAAATAGCTGCAGTTGCTATAGTTGGAGCCATTATACTTGTTGCAGTTGTTTTCTCAATGCCCAATGCCGATAAATACTATAACGAAGGAATGGCCTTATATAATCAAGAAAAGTATGATGAGGCTATAGCAAAGTTTGACAAGGCTTTAAAGATTGACCAAAATCATGCCAAATCTAAGGAATACTCTGCATATGCATGGTACTACAAGGGAGATGTATTTTATGATCAAAACAAATACTCCGAAGCCATAACTTGCTACGACAAGGCGATTGTAATTGATCCTAACTATGCATATGTATGGTGTAACAAAGGTAATGCACTTTATAATCAAAACAAATACTCCGAAGCCATAACTTGCTACGACAAGGCGATTGTAATTGATCCTAACTATGCATATGTATGGTGTAACAAAGGTAATGCACTTTATAATCAAAACAAATACTCCGAAGCCATAACTTGCTACGACAAAGCTCTTGCTATTAATCAAAATTATACACGTGCATGGAATAGCAAAGGTCTTGCACTTGACGAACTAGGTAAATACTCTGAAGCAATAACTTGCTACGACAAGGCGATTGCAATAGATCCAAATTATGCTTATCCTTGGTACAACAAAGGTCTTGCACTATTTAATTTAAAAAAATATGACCAATCAATACCAAATTTTGAAAAATATCTCAAATTAGTTCCAAATGACGCGGATGCACAAGACTATATTAATCAGTCATATTTCTGGATAAATTATAATGATGGCGTATCATTATACGATAAAGAAAAATATGATGATGCAATATCCAAATTAGATAAGGCTTTACTATACGCCTCTAAGAGCAAAATTAGTAAAACAGATAAAGACAAAGCTACTCATGATTTAGCAATAGTGTGGAATGATAAAGGAGTTTATCTTTCTAATCAATACAAGTACTCAGTTTCAGAAGAATTAAAATGCTATGAAAAAGCTATTTCTCTTGACCCAAACCTTGCTCTACCTTGGTACAACAAGGGAGTTGTATTTTATGATCAAAAGAAATATTCTGATGCTATAACTTGTTATGACAAGGCGATTGCAATAAATCCAAATTATGCAAAAGCGTGGTGGAATAAAGGGATTGTACTTCAGAAACTTAATAGATACACAGAAGCTAATACATGCTTCAATAAAGCAAAGCAACTAGATCCAAAATATTTATATTGGTAGAATATGGCGGTAAATAGTTTTATTGTACCAGTGATATTATGATAATATTATTCGGATCAAAAACAAGAATATCACCAACTAAAAAATACTGAACTCTAGCATCCTGTTAAAACATTCTCTCCTTTTTGACCAATAGAAGATTTTGTAGCCTCAGAAGGATACCCAATTGATCTTACCTCTTCCCAATTAGGAAGATTAAGGCTTCTTAATATTTTTGATTTTCCCAAAAGAAGCAATGAATTATAATCAATTTCTAAGTAATTGCTCTTTAGTTTATTTTTAATCTTTAACCAGGGAACTTTTCCATTGCATCTAGGACAAACATCCTTAATATAGTCCTCATAGTAACAATAGGGGCAAAAGTGATAAAATGGCTTCTTTTTTTGATTGTCCATTATTTTGTAACCCAAATATAGAATCAATGGATAATCTATAAAGAGTATAGATAAAAAATATAGATTTGAAACACAACGTTTACTAAAAATATAACTTAATTTAGATTTCATGCATTCACCGAGCAACAATCCTAATATTTTGAATTGATTTACTTAAATAGTATTTTTATAAAAACATTTCTATTGATCAAATTTAATGTTAAAAACAAAAATTAATAAATGAATTGTATTTAATTAGAACATGGATTATAAAGATTATTTCGATAAAGGAAACAAATACCATGATCAAGGTAAATACGAAGAGGCAATTAAAGCATATACAAAAGCAATTGAGTTAAATCCTAATGATGATGATATCTTTTTTAATCGTGGCAACGTTTACCATGACATAGGAGAACATGATAAGGCAATTAAGGATTATACAAATGCGTTGTCACTTAATCCCAAAGATGCAGATACCTATAACAATCGGGGTATAGTCTATTATGATATTGGAAAGTATGATGAAGCCCTTAAAGATTATACAAAAGCAATTGAGTTAAATCCTAATGATTCAGATTTTTATAATAATAGAGCTGAGGTTTACTATGAAATTCAAGATTACGATAACGCCATCGAAGATTTTACAAAAGCAATTGAGTTAAATCCTAATGATGCAGATTACTACTATCAAAGAGGGAATGCTTTATTCAAAATGAATGATTTAGAAGGTGCTATAAGAGATTATAAAATTGCAAATGAGCTAAATCCAAAATTATCTGATGCAAATATCAAGTTGGAAGAAGCATATACAGCCAAGGGCTATAATTCAACGGGTAATATAAACAATAGTGTTCTTCAAAGTCAAACTACAGATTCTGTAATAGAAGAAACTAAAACTCACATCTATTCTGAAGGTAGATGCTTTGCATGTGGGGCAATTATTGAAAAAGATTGGGTGCGTTGCCCCTTCTGTTTAGAGTTCATCACTAAGTCTTGCAAGAACTGTGGAATGAAGATAGAAGAGGGGTGGAAGGCATGCCCAAAGTGTGGAGAGATATTTAGATAAGAAACCCAAAGAATAAGAATTTAACTTCTGTTTTTACCAATTATAGACTCCCACAAAGTTTCATATTTTGTCAAAGTTCTAGTTTTTTGAACATCTCTATATTTAGTAATATCCCTATATTTAGTAACATCTCTATACTTTGTAACTTCTCTTGTTCTTGCGATATCCCTATATTTTGTAACAGGTGAACATTTTTCTATTTGTTCTGATTTATAATCCCATTTGCCCCACACAGAGTTTAATATTGATATCTTTGATTGAAAATCTATTTCTTTTGTTTCATAAGGGGCCAAAACAATAGTTTTAGAAATAGTTTCAGTTGCATTACTAGTCGGAGTATAATTCGCATTGGAGTATGGGTATTTACTCCCATCAAAAAAATATGCATTCACTTTAATTGAAATATACTCTTTTTCATTATTAACGAATTCAAGTTTATAGCCCCAATACAAAATTTCCGTCCAACCTATTTTATTTACTGCATAATTTGGATATACATATCTACATTCATTGGCTACGTAAGACTCTTTTTCGTAATAAGTTTCTGTTACCTGATAAGGCTCCTGAACGGTGTATGCTTCAGTATCTTTATATGGCTCCATTTCAGTATAGGATTCTTCAACATAATAAGGCACTTTTATTACATTCAAAAGAACTAAAGATATGACAACTACACCAATTATAACAAAAATAGATTTATAATTGCTAGAACGATTACCTTCTAAGAATTTTATTCTTTCGTTTCTGTTCTCATTATATAGGGTATCAGAATAAATCTGGGTCTTTGTTTCAACGGGAGAATTATCTGAGTATATCTGTGTTTTATGTTCTAGTGGAATCTCTTTAGGGTATATAGGAGTTATCTTTTCTCTAAATGAATCATTAAAATCATGTTTTGTACAGTTTGGACATTCCTTCCACTCAGTATTAATTACTTTACCACAGATTTTGCATATAGTTTTCAGCTTGGAATTGCAGTAAGGGCATTTTATTGCATATTTGTTAACCTCAGCATTGCAGTATGGGCAGAATGAACGTTCCATTAAAATCATCTATTTCTAGTTTTACATATATATAAAGATATTTAATAATGTATTTTGAGATATTATTTCTAGTATAATGTACATCTTCTCTATAAATTACTATTTTGCGTGAAATAAATACTATCTTTCAATAGAAGTTGGGAACCTTAAAGGATCCTTTAATCTGAATGCCTCTTATAAGTAAACTTGAAAATGCTTTGCTTCATAAAAAAAATCTACAAACATATCTATCAAGGCATCTTGCCTATAAAAATTATTAGAGGCTCTTAGGATCTAAGATTTTAAGGTCTATCGTGATTAAATATCAAGATTAATCCATTTATTGCTGTAGATGGGAAATATAAAATACTAGTTTTAGGCTTTGGAAACATTGCTCCAATCCATTCTAGCCTGACTTTTCCTTTTCATCGCACAATAGGCTATAGTCACAGTTATAGCACTCCTTTCCAGGAGTTGGCGAAAACTCTTCACTCATAATTCCACCTATTATGCCAAAAATCTCCTTCTTTATGTTTTCTATATCCTCTTCCCTTGGCTCTATCACGACTTTTTTATTGTGGCGTAGGTACCAAAGCCCGACCTGCTTTGGCCTTTTGCCAAATAGCTCACTTATAGCCATGTCATATATCAAAAGCTGTAAATCCTTCCTAAGCTCATTT
>MWEH01000035.1 GCA_002070965.1 Firmicutes bacterium ADurb.Bin080
GTGCCCTGGTAGCTTAGTGGTATAGTGCCTGCTTGGTAAGCAGGAGATCGCGGGTTCAATCCCCGCCCAGGGCTTCATAACTTAGTTGTAAAGCACTAGGCTATTTTTAATAAAAAAAATAAAAATATTGCAAATCAATCATTATGCTGTTTAAATACCTTTTCGTGCTACTATAAACTCCTAAAATTATTGATTGGATAACTTTACTAACTGATACAAAAGTCAACGTAATTTTTACTACGGATAATATCTAAAATAAAACACGAATATATAATTGATTCTATTCTTTTGCAGTTTCTAAACTGATCATGCCAATACTCTTTAGCATTAGGGATTTGTTGATAGTAAATATTTTGAACGGCAAGATCTCACTTTTCTTGACGAGGTGCCCTTCTTCCAGATCATCATCGTCAATGATAATGCTATCTTCAAAATTCCTGATCTTGCTTGTTATAGGTATGGCTATAAAGGTGTTGTGATTTAAATTATATATTTCATTAGAAACGATGACGCAAGGCCTCTTCATAAACTCATTTTTATCATCAAAAGGAAACAGGCCAAGCACTATTTCTCTTTGCCTAAATGTTGTCCCAGAGGCCATCTTCTTCATTGTCCCATATTTCTTTTAATTCAGGATCCATGACAAAGATATTGTTTGATCTTAACGCATCGATCATTATGCCCTCTAGCTTATTTATCCGCACTTCTAGCTTGTGCAGCTTTTTATCAAAAATCTCCTCAACTTGCAAGTCCTCACCCAGCCAACAATATAATGCATTTGTATATATAAAACTTTATGGATTTAATAGGATTATAGACAAATTATATTTTTTTTTATATGGCCCTAATTTTAGGGCCAGGTATATTATGCAAATCCTAGAGCAAAATAGTATTTAGTATTTTTAGGGCAAGGAGAATTCATACAGTTAAAAGGAAAATAAATTACTCCAAAATTGGCCCTAAAATTAGCTTGTATCCTTTATCTTTTATAGACTACACTTCTCTTGTTTATGGAGAATACAACTATGCTGTCTTTTTCAATTCTATATAAAATCCTGTAATCCCCCACTCGTATCCTGTATGAGCTCTGCTTCAAGCTTATGAGTTTTCTAGCATCAGGAGGGATAGAATCATTTTCGAGCCTCTCAAGTTTTTCTACAATGCGGCAGGCGGTATCCTTATCCAACTTTTCAAGAAATTTAAGTGCGTGCTTTTCTAATAGAATAGTACGGGACATTCATATCCCAAGCTGCTTTTTTGCATCCTTTAATGAAACAAGATTTTCCCCATCAAAACTTCTAATGTAAGCGTTGAACTCTTCCTCGCTCAAAGCATCTTCCCTTTCCATCATGTGCTGTTTGATATAAGCAAGGTCTTTTTCTATCGAGTTTAGTTTTTCGATTATTATTTTCTCTAGCTTACTTTCCATAATAATCAATTCATCGTCAAATTTAAATATTTAATCCTAGGCTTCTCTGCTGGCCCTAATTTTAAGACGATGTCCCCATTAAACAAATTGGCCCTATTTTTTAATGCGAAATGGTAATATTAAACGATACTTTAAGATTACCAACTTCTATTAAAGAAATATGCCTTTTCTTTTAATAGCAAGTGAGTCTATTAAAAAAATAAAGGATATTTTTAAATAGAATTAGCACGTATATTAATATATGGAAGCTGAAAATTATAAGAATGCCTTTGGCAAGGTAGTGCAAGTGGATGGTGTAAATGGGGATCAGTACAATGTTTTCATACCCAATCCACTTCCCCCAAATATAGAATTTGATGAGGAACTAGTCCTCATTTTGTCAAGGGCTGAAGAGAAACTAGGTAAACTATCAGGGGTATGCCTTACTCTTCCAAGCCCAAACCTCCTTATCATCCCTTATCTGAGAAAAGAGGCCATAATGAGCACCAGGATTGAGGGGACAAGGATCTCCATGCAGGAAGTCCTGCTCTCTGAAGCGAAAGAGAGGGAAGAGAAAACAAAGGACGCGCAGGAGGTAGTAAATTACATTAATACCGTTAACTACGCCCTGACTAAAATCGAAAAATCCCCCATCAATGTAGAACTCATAAAGGAGATGCATAAAGTTCTGATGGAGGGCGTTAGGGGGGATGAGAAGGCACCCGGGGAATTTAGGGAAGTCCAGAACTGGATTGGGTCTGAATTATCTAAGGTGTCAGACGCCAATTTTGTCCCTCCAAATCCTGAAGCTGTCCCTAAATTGATGGAAGATCTAATCGAGTACCTAAACACCGAGCATAATGTTCCAGTTCTTGTCAGGTGCGCATTGATGCACTATCAGTTTGAGACTATCCACCCCTTCTGTGACGGTAATGGCAGAATAGGGAGAAGCCTGATAACGGTCTACCTGTGCAAAAAAAAGAAGATAATAAAACCGCTGTTATACATAAGTGAGTTTTTTGAAAAGCACAGACTGGAATATAATGAGCTCTTGTTGAAAACCGGCCAAACGGGAAAATTTGAGGGCTGGATTAAGTTCTTCTTGAAGGCTGTTGAAGTCCAATCTGAGGACGCATCGGTAAGGGCACATAAACTTCTGTATCTAAGGGAATCGTATAGGAAGAGGGTACAGAGGGAAGCACAGTCCAGTGATATTCTAAACATAATAGACTACTTGTTTTCAAATCCGTTTATTACAGTCAAGAGAGCTCAACATATCCTAGACGTTACATACCCAACTGGTAAAAAGTATGTGGAAAAATTAGTTGAATATGAAATCCTAAAAGAAACGAATCGTCTGCAAAGAGAAAAAACATTTGTTGCTTATGAGATTTACGAAATAATAAAAGATATCTAATTTGAATAGATGTAAAATGAAATTTTACATGCCAATTTTCACGTTATATTCTCTCAATGGTATTCCTTATGCCAGTTCCAGAGCTTACGCATATGCTTGAATGGTATGAATAACTGCCATCCATGATGATTATCTGCGTAATCCTATCCAAAAAATATTAAAGCTCTCTTGCATTTTTGTAAGTTTTTAATGAACTCAATAAATTCTTAGACCTTAGTTGAGCTCCTTTATTAAATCGATATTTTATTCTTTTAGAGGCATACCGCATCTTTAGAAGAATTATGAATTTTCTGATGCTCACTACCCTCAGCTTTAATGCCAATTAAATGTAAGAAAATTATCAGATTAAGAAAAGAAAAAAATAAATAAAGTTATTCTTTGTTGCCAAGGCCAAACTTTTTCATGATCCAGTTCATTGGAAGTGAGTTGTTAGTTCCACTGTATTCAAGTGTCACGATGTTTATATTTGTATCACAGAAACAATTGACCTCACTGTATACTATCCCTTCATCTTCAGGGTATAACGCCGCCCCTTGGATCAATTTGACCTCAATTTTGCCATCTCTTGCCCACTCGCGCAACTGGCTTTGGGTAACTATGAATGTATGTGTAAGGAAATCAAGAGGACAGTCCTGACCCGGAAGCCAAGCGCCTATCGATGTGCCTTCTACTACCACACCTATTGCTTCTGAAAATACTCTTCCTTCGCCACCGCCACCATAACAACAATAATCCCCCTTGACCTTGACAGTCAATGTTCCATCTCCAATAGGTCTTATAGGAACGTCTGTAAATACGAAGAACGTGTCATCTGCATCGTTTTGAGAGGGAACACGAGGGCATTGATTCTGGCTTATCGTCTTGTTATAGTTTGCGCCTGCGCTTATCATAAATATTGAAGATACAATAAGTATCCCAACTAAAATAATTGCTTTCTTTTTCATAATAATCCCTAGTAGAGTCTCCTAATATAAATCTCAATACTATTTAACTTTTACGGATTTCACTGCTTTGTTTAGGCATTATCTATTTAAGACATTTAAAAGCCTTTCAAGATTTTCCTTATCAAAACGTCTAATGTAAGTGTTGAACTCTTCCTCGCTCAAAGCATCTTCCTTTTCCATCATGTGCTGTTTGATATAAGCAAGGTCTTCTTCTATCGAGTTTAATTTTTCTACTATTATTTTCTCTAGCTTATTTTCCATAATAAGTAACTAGCTGTTAAAAGAAAAGAAAAAAAATATAATTTATTCCTTGTTGCCAAGCCCAAACTTCTTTATGATCCAGTTCATTGGAAGTGAGTTGTTAACTCCTCTGTATTCAAGTGTTACGATGTTTATATTACCACATTCGGCGGGATTGCATCCCCCTTCATAATTATAGTAACTATCAGTACAGAAGCAATTGACTTAATTTAGTCATTTACCCATATAAATGCCAGATTCTTTTAACAGAAGCTAAATTGTTAAACAATCATTTTAT
>MWEH01000036.1 GCA_002070965.1 Firmicutes bacterium ADurb.Bin080
GCTTTTGAGATCAAGAATGCAGTTTTTTACGAAAGATGCGAAAGCTCCGGTTATCCTTGTAACATCCTCCATGCCCTCGGATGGGAAGACCTTTGCTGCGATTAATCTCGCATCTGTATACAGTCTTCTTAATAAAAGAACTGTGCTGGTTGGCTTTGATTTAAGGAAGCCGAAAATATTTAAGGATTTTGGCCTCTCAAATGACAAAGGAGTCTCAACTTTGTTAATTGGGCAAGATAGGATTCAGGACGTAATTCAATCTACCAGGTTCGAAAATCTTTCAATCATCTCTGCAGGCCCCATACCTCCTAATCCATCCGAATTGACCGCACTAGGAAAGACTGAAGAATTATTAAAATACCTAAAGGAGAAATTTGAATACATTATAGTAGACACCTCTCCCATAGGATTAGTATCGGATACGTATTATCTTGCTTCAATGGCAGATACTATTCTTCTTGTGGTAAGACCGGAGAAGACACTTAAGGAAATGTTTGAGAGGACTCTTATGGAGATAAAATCAAGCGGTACCAAGGGAGTTGGATTATTGATAAACGATATTAAACCTGGAAGCGGGCGTTACGGATATGGTGAAAAATACGGATATACTGCTGACAAGGGCAGGTCAAAAAAGCGCTTCTTGAAGAAGGCACAATTTGCACGGAGTTGAGTATCCAGTAACCATTTGCCTATTCCTTGATGAATTTTTTAGTTGTGAGGATTTTATTCCTGTAGGTTAACATAAGGATATATGGTCCGGAATGAAGATCAGGTAGTTTTATTTCTTTTGAGACTTCCTCATGTGTGACTTTATCCTGATACACAGGCGTTCCGGTCAGGTTAATTATTGTCAATATGCATTCTTGTTCGGGGAGCTCTTCAAGAATATCAATTGTGAAGAATCCATTGTTTGGGTTAGGATAGAGACTTAAAAGGTCAGGGTTGAAAGAATCTTCCACTCTGAGTTCTATCGCATCGGAAGTGCTGACAGCTCCCAGGTTATCTGTAGCTGTTGCTGTAAAAAGGTAGATGCCAGTATCCACATTCTGAAGAGTGAAAACATAAGGTGCTGCAGTCAATTCAGCGATTGTAACATTTCCACTCTTGAGTTCAACTTTGCTGATGGTACCATCTGGATCACTCGCTTCAGCAATTATTACAACGTTATCATGTTTTTTTGGCTTCTTTCCTTTCGGAATTTTTATTCTTACTGAAGGAAATTGGTTGACAACCGATGCAGATTTTTCAACAACAACAGTAACAACTGCAGATACAGTTCTCAATCCCTTATTATCAGTTGCAGCTGCAGTTATGGAATATGTGCCGGCCGGGACCTCTTTCCATGTGAAAGAATAAGGAATCGTAGTACTTTCTCCCAATCTGGTGTTGTCATTATAGAATTCCACCTTTGTGACAGTGCCATCGGGATCAAAGGCAATCGCATCAATCGTTATTGTAGCAGGTGCTATATAAGCAGTACTTTTTGTAGGTGACGAGATACTGACAACAGGAGGTTGGTTGTTAATTGCAGCCACATTATTTGTCACATTCCTGGCAGTCATAGAAGCAGCCTGTCCTCCGGATGTAGTCTGGAGTGGATTAGAAGCAGGTTTGTTATATGCAACAGTAACAGCATCCCCATAAATGACAGGACTTGCAAGAGTAATCAGTACTTTATTACCTGATACAGCCACTGCGCTTATAGATCTTGTGACATTGTTGACTTTAACAGTAAAGGCGGTATTTGGCGGGACAATATTTGCAAGTGCAAGATTATAGGTCATTTCAACCCTGTTGGGTGTTGCATCTTGAATGACAGAACTGACGTATACTGGAATCACAGCAGCAACGTTGTTTGTTACATTCCTGGCAGTCATAGAAGCAGCCTGTCCTCCGGATGTAGTCTGGAGTGGATTAGAAGCAGGTTTGTTATATGCAACAGTAACAGCATCCCCATAAATGACAGGACTTGCAAGAGTAATCAGTACTTTATTACCTGATACAGCCACTGCGCTTATAGATCTTGTGACATTGTTGACTTTAACAGTAAAGGCGGTATTTGGCGGGACAATATTTGCAAGTGCAAGATTATAGGTCATTTCAACCCTGGCCGGGGATGTATTCTGAATTACGGAGCTGACATACACAGGAGGGGATGGAGGTTCAGAAACAATTGATTCATAAGATGACTCAAACCAGCCTAAATCAGGACCTTTACCGCCATAAGTCAAGGTTATTGAATAATTCTTGTTAGTTATTGTTGGAGTCCCAGCATCTATTAAATCACTACCTTTAACTAGTTTCCCAAATGTAATGTCAGGCAAGGAACCGTCTGCTTTTCTTGGACCATATAATTGTGCAGTATCTAAACTGATAAAGTCGTCCGCCGTTACGGTTACTCCACCACTCCAAGAATTAGATGTGCTTATTTGCCTATTGGATTGAGGCCAATAATATGGGTTATTATCTAAATACGAAATATTGTTTGAATAAACTGCTCCATTTACTATTCCATCACCGAAGTTAACATATCCAGCATCCCAGAAATTACCATATGAACCATTTCTATATGAGAAATTATTGTATATATTCATAAAAATAATTCCTCTATTCTCATTAAAACCTGACATGCGATTATCGACGGCAATACATCTTGTTACATTTCTTTGCGTTGACTCCAGCGCAGATATAGTTGTCGAACCTAGTTTGAAGCCATTCCCATCACCCTCTGGATAACCGCAAGCCATAGCCCAACAATTAATGTAATTTACAGTGCCATCATTTCTGAAATTGTCAAACCCATCATCAGAGCACTTCCATGCCCTACATCCTATAAAAGTTGCTGTCCCCCTACTACCAATATTATTAACCTGAAACCCATCTCCATTACCTCCAGCATTAAAAGGATCATAGCAGTTATATGTGTCACAATTCTTAAATGTAATATTATCAACACCTCCCAAACTGTATCCTGGGCCACCAACATTATAGACGATCATATTCTCAAATATTACTCCAACGTTAGAATATCCAGTAATACCACATACATATACATTGGTAGATTGTAGCATATTGCAAAATGTAAGACCCTTCAGATGGATATAATTACGATTGGCTCCCACCTCAAGCATATATCCATAGGATGTATTATATCTGTTACTGAAATCCAGTAGAGGGGATTCGTTAGGATAGTTAAAAAAGCAGATAGGGTTATCATGTGTGCCGCTGTTTGAAACCCACAAATTGCCTAATCCATCATATGGATAAGTTCCTCCTCTAAAATAGACAGTATCCCCAGCTGCCGCCGTTTGAAATGCCTTCCTCCATGTTGCCCATGGTTGAGATAAAGTGCCTGGATTATTATTATTTCCTGTTAATGACACATAGTAAGTCTTGCCAGCAGCCACAAAATGGATAGTGAGCAGGAGTAAAACACAGAACTTCCTCATATAATTGCATTTTGACGAATGTCCAATAATTGATGACAAAAGTATAAAAAATACTGACGAATGTAAAGATTTTAACGGAGGATCTTTTATTTTGTTTCATCTTGAATGTTACTCTGCCTGTCATCAATAATAGAAGGATGCGGGAGTAAAATATCTATGTTTGTGACTATCTGTTTAACGATGTAAGCCAGCCTAATTTGATGAAAAGTGTATTGAGGAATTACCATAGTGATTATTTATTGCTTGTTTATTCATTCTTGGCACTGAACCTGGGGAATTGGCTTGGATGGAATGACGTAAGATTAGGGATTCCTCTTATTATAAAGTACGTCCTATTTATTTTTGCTCTTGTAGTCTTGATTTTTTGTAGATTATCAAAACCTTCGAAACTTAAGGGGATAACTTTAATTAATGCAATAATAATTTTATTTGTTCTCTGGTCGTCAGTTTTAATAGTTACCTCAATTCTAGGATTTGACAGTCTTATGGACATACAACGTAGTCTAGCTGATAGGTACTTTTTTATTCCATATATTCTACCCTTACTGCTTCTTTTTACCAAATTCGACTTAGATTTTTTCGGGATACTGTTTAAATATTCTTACCTTTTTCTATTTCCTGCTATTTTATTGCAGATGTATTCAATTCTCTTCAATTTTTCACCAATGGATTGGTATCAGCAAATCGAAGGTATAAATATTTTCTCCACTGGGGCCGGTTTCCTTCTGCTTGTGGCTCACATCTCGAAAAACAAATCGGTTTCAATTATATCCATTATCTATTATTTGTTGCTACTTGTCTTGGTCATAGCATATGGAAGACGAAGTTTGGTGATGACAAGCATATTGTATTTACTATGTATGGTAATTCTGAGAATATGGAGTCCATTCTTGAAGATATTCAATAGAATTCGTATTTATCTTATTGGCTTACTAATCGTATTTATAGTTATTCTTTTTGGACATTTCATAACGACGACCTATGCATTTGAAAGGGGTTTTAATAGAAGCGCATTTGAAGAATCGAGAGGGGTAGTGTTCGAAGATTTTAATAATGATTTTACATCAAATAATGATTGGATTTTCGGACGTGGACTTGAGGGAAGGGTGTATCGTTCAATTCATAGTGAAGGTTCATCTGAAACAATTGAGAATGGTTTTCTGACGATACTTCTCAGAGGAGGACTTTTGTATTTAGTGCCATTTATTTTAATCTTATTGCGTGCTAGTTATCTTGGATTATTCTGTAGCCGGAATGACTTAGCTAAAGCTTTGGGTTGCATAATTTTAATTCATTTTCTTGGGATGTTTGCTTTTAATTTGCCTGATTACTCAGGACAATACATATTGGTTTGGATTTCTGTCTCAGCATGTTATTCACCAGAGACTATTAAATTAAGCAATGTGGATCTGTATAAAGCACTAAACATAATATAAAACAATACATTATCTTTATGACTCTTATTTTTTTCTAATCATGTCAAAATCAAGATTAAGAGTTTTATGGTTTACAAATACTCCTGCAAATGGGATTGAGGTCTTAGAAGGTTCAAAAGTTACTGGGAGTTGGCTCAGCTCTCTGGATAGGGCAATTCGGGACAAAGTAGAACTCACAGTAGCATTTTATTATGCCAGATTTATTGAACCATTCCAGAATAATGGTGTGAATTATTATCCAATTTGCAAGAAAAACTGGCGATTAAATATTATCAAGAAACATCTTGTCAATAGATTGGTGGAAAAAGAGGAGTTAAGAATCTATCTGGATATAATAAGCGTAGTTCAGCCTGATATAATTCATATACATGGAACTGAAAATCCGTTCGGTAGTATTATTCATGTAACCGATTTACCTGTTGTTGTTAGTATACAGGGCATTTGCTCCGTGATTAAACACAAATACTTCAGCGGAATCGAAAGGAATTTTGCTAATAGAAAGAGATGTGATTTATGGCCGCCATACAACTTCCTCTTTAATAAATCCTATACCCAAATCTACAGGTATTTTATAACTCCATCGGCTAGGCGTGAAACAAAGTACCTTAGGCAATGTAAGCACATCATAGGAAGAACTGATTGGGATAGGCGAATTACAAGGGTACTCGCACCTAAAAGTAAATATTTCCATAATGATGAAATTCTCAGAGAGTCTTTTTATGAAAAGAAATGGGGAAAGCCAAACAATAAAAAAGTAATAATTCACACGACTTGTAGCGATGCTTTTTATAAAGGATTTGAAACTATTTGCTACACAATTCCGATATTGCAGACTAATGGTTGGAATATAGAATGGAGAGTTGCGGGTGTAGGAACAGAAAGTCTCTTAAATATAATTACGAAGCAGAGAATGTCAGAGTCATATCCAAAAAAGGGGCTTGAATTACTAGGAGGTCTAAATGAAGAAGATTTGGTTCAGAAGATGCTTGAAGCTGACATCTATGTTATGCCCTCTCACATTGAGAACAGTTCTAACAGCTTATGCGAAGCAATGATACTAGGTATGCCGTGTATAGCGACTTATGCCGGAGGCACTTCCTCTCTTATGAAAGATAAGGAGGAAGGACTTTTAATTCAGGATGGTGATCCATGGTCTATGGCTGGTGCAATTCATGAGCTTTTATCTAACGAAATTGAAGCTATCGAATTTGGCAAAAGAGCAAGGGAAAGAGCTTTAATTCGCCACGATAAAGAAAGGATTGTTTCTGAGCTCTTGGCAATCTATAAGATAGTATCACGACAGTCCGATTAAGAATTCCCAAAGGACAAAATGGCAGTTTATGACCACAAATGCCAGAGTGAAATTACCCGAATTATATCTGTCAATTCAGAGTAGACATAGCACAAGTGAGATAGTATATGAAAATAATATATATAGGAAGGTTTAATCCATTCTTTGAAAATTCTGCAGGAGCAAATAGGCTAAGGACATTAATTGAAGGATTATCAGACCTTGGAGTTAACATCTGTCTTAGGATTACAGATGGATATCATTCCCAAACAGAAGCTGCCAAATTTGGATCTGATGGGAAATTGAGGGAGATAAGCTATCGCTACCAATGCAAGCTTATTCATGATAAATTATGGCGGAGAAGAATAAACAAATTTCTACTTCTACCAATACTTTATCCTTCATTATTAAGAATTATTAAAAAGGATATTGAAAAAGAGCATAATATTATTGTTTGGACAGAATGTGACTATAGTTTTTTTAAGCTCGTCGTCAAACTAAAAGAATGTAACCCAGATATAAAGAGTTTCCTCGAAGTAAATGAATTCTTCGATATTCATAGGTTCAAAAAAGGAAGACTAATACACAAGCTGGAGGGAGAGAAGCGGGCAAATTATTTTATAAGGAAGGGATATTATGCATACGACGGAATTGCCCTTATGACAAAAACATTGATGAAACAATTTATGGAATTTCCTCAACCTGGCCCAATGCTTTTACATTTACCTATGACTGTAGATTTTGGACGATTTAAGGGATTCCGAAATACTTGCATTGACTTTGATAAACCATATATTGCTTTTATTGGAGTAATGGATGATCAAAAAGAAGGGATAAATATCCTAATTCAAGCATTTGCACAGGTGGCGGATGAGTTTCCAATGTGTAAATTGTATTTGGTTGGTAGCTGGAACTATGATACCCCAGCTCACCTGAGATTGATAAGTGAATTGAAATTGAATGACCGTGTTTTTTGGAAAGGTGAATATCCTCGGGATGACATACCATCAATTCTTGTAAATGCTTGTCTATTGGTGTTACCAAGGCCTAACTCAAAGCAAGCTCAAGGAGGTTTCCCTACAAAGCTTGGTGAGTATCTTGCCACAGGAAATCCGGTTTGTGCTACAAGAGTTGGCGAAATACCTAACTATCTTGTTGACGGAGAATCGGTGTTCTTTGCCGAACCTGACTCAGTAAAATCTCTAGCATCGTCAATTAGGCGTGCACTGAGCAATCCGAAAACCGCCATCCATGTAGGATTAAATGGTCGTAAGGTTGCTGAAAAATTTTTCAACAAAGACAAACAAGCCTTGGCATTAAATGACTTTTTTAAAGTCATGTCTGACGAAAAGAAGATGTTTAAAAATCCGATTAGTATTGGAATAAATCATTAAGGGGAGCAAGTTTTACATAAAAATGTCAAAAGAATTTGATGGCAAGAAACTGTAATCCATAGTTTCCCAAAAACACTATCATGCAGAATATTAAGTGAATATGATTTAAACTATGGCTCATGAAGGCTATTAATTTAATAAGGAGAAATATTGCTAATATCCCTGGTTGGGTGTCTGATCGAAAGATTATTGTCTTTGAATCTGATGACTGGGGCAGTATTCGTATGCCATCAAAGAGAACATTTAATAAACTTAATGCTCTTGGTTTGGATTTGGAGTCTGAAGGCTATGCCAGATATAACCTTTATGATACTTTAGCCAACAAAGATGACTTGCAATGCTTGTTTGAAGTTCTTGATGAATTCAAGGATATTAATGGTAATCCTTGCATATTTACAGCGGTCAGTGTTGTTGCAAATCCTGATTTTAAGAAAATCGAGGAGAATGATTATATGAATTATTATTATGAGCCTTTCACAAAGACATTAGAAGCATATTACCCAGGCCAAAATGTATTTGAAATGTGGCAATTGGGTATCAGCAAAAAAGTCTTCTTTCCTCAATTCCATGGGAGAGAGCATCTGAACATTTCAGCTTGGATGGATGCTTTGAGATTAAATCACCAACATACAAGACAAGCTTTTGATTTTGGTTTTTGGGGCTTTGTTCCAGATAAATCTACTCGATTTAGTGTTGAAAACCAAGCAGCTTTTGCTGTTTATGGTATAAATGACATTTCTATTCATAGAGAAATCCTAAATGAAGGACTTGCTTTGTTTAAACAATTGTTTGGTTATTCCGCAAAATATTTTGTGCCACCTAATGGGCCTTTTAATAATGCCCTTAATGAAACCTTGTGGGCTAATGGCATTAGATTGCGCTCAACGGCAAAAATTCAAAATGAAAGTGTTGGTAATCATAAAATCAGGAAAAATATATGTTGGCTAGGCAAAAAAGATAGTAGCGGAATAAGGTACATT
This sequence comes from Firmicutes bacterium ADurb.Bin080, assembly GCA_002070965.1. Lineage (GTDB taxonomy): Bacteria > Bacillota > Clostridia > Christensenellales > DTU072 > MWEH01. Next base: position 8,551 of record MWEH01000036.1, read on the forward strand.
ACCCGAAATTGTTTTTTTGAACCGAGTCAACCAGGAATGGATTGGATTGATAGTTGTTTGAATGATATAAAGATTGCATTCAGATGGAGAAAACCGGCGATCATTAGTTCGCATAGAGTTAACTATATTGGAGTTCATGATAAAAAAAATAGAGACAATTCGCTTCTGCTTTTAAGAGACCTATTGGCCTTGATCAAAAAGGAATGGCCAGATTGTGAATTTTATAGTACGGATCATCTGGAGCAACTGATGGAGCGAAATTAGAAAACTATGTGTGGAATTGCAGGATATGTTGATTTTACAGCAAGAACGAACCGTGAGACCATCTTGCATATGATTGAGGAACTTCGTCACAGGGGGCCTGATGACATGGGTTATGAGCATAAATACTATCCACATTCATGTGTCGGAATGGGGCAGTGTAGACTTTCAATAATAGACTTAAGCCCTGCTGGTCGCCAACCGATGAGACATGAAAAGCTGACAATTATCTTCAATGGAGAGATCTACAACTACAGGGAGTTAAGAAAGTCACTTGAAAAAGAAGGCCACAAATTTGAATCACACTCAGACACGGAGGTTATTCTTCATTGCTATGAAAAATGGGGGCCAGAGTTTGTGAAAAAGCTTATAGGGATGTTTGTTATTGTACTAATGGATGAGCAAATTAATGAACTATTCATTTTCAGAGATCGAGGTGGTGTAAAGCCACTTTTTTATTATTGGGATTCATACCAACTCATTTTTGCTTCAGAATTAAAGGCTTTATTTGCTCATCCCTCTTTTAGGAAAGAAATTGACATGAGTGCCTTATCCTTGTATTTTGATTTTGGATATATACCTGCACCTTACTCAATATTTAAGAATACTTATAAACTTGAAGCAGGTCATTATCTTGCGCTGAATATTAATGATGGGGACTTTTCAATAGTACGATACTGGAGTATTGATGAATATTACAGGAAAGAGAAATTTAAATGTAGTTTTTTTGAGGCAAAAGAGCAATTGTTAGAAATAATTAAGTCAGCATGCAATTATAGACTCGTAGCGGATGTTCCTGTTGGGGTATTTCTAAGCGGAGGCTATGACAGTTCATTGGTAACGGCTGTTCTTCAGCGAGAACGAAGAGAAAGGTTAAAAACCTTTACGATTGGATTTGAGGTGGGTAATAACGAGGCACCTCATGCAAAAAGAATTGCTGAGTTTTTAGGTACTGATCATACTGAATATGTTTGTACTGTAAAGGAAACACAGGATATAATTACTGATTTAGCTTACTTTTATGATGAGCCATTTGCTGATAGTTCGGCGATACCTACTATTCTTGTCAGCAGGGTTGCTCGAAACAGTGTAAAAGTTGCGTTGTCTGCAGATGCAGGCGATGAGCTTTTTGCAGGATATGTAAGTTATGAAAAAATTGCGAGAATTATTAGATATCTTAATCTTCTACCAAGGCATTTAATTCAATTTATTAATCCATCGTTGAAATATATTATTGGCGTTCTACCTTTAAATGTAGAACTAAAGCATAAACTGGAAAGTGTTGTATATTCAGCGAATGAGGATCAAGTGAAACAGTTATTGAGATTGGGACGCTTCGCTTCAAGCCTCCCACGCTTATATGAGGAAAATTTATTTCTATCAAGTATTAATAAGTACTCCACAATTTATGATAATGATTTTTCCGGTTTTTCATCTCCTCTCGAAATATTTTTAGCTATTGATTATGAGTTATACCTTCAGAATGATATTCTAACCAAGGTTGATCGTGCTTCGATGTCAGTCTCATTGGAGAGCAGGGAACCACTCGTTGATCATAGACTTGCAGAATTCGCAGCTCAACTGCCCCTTGATTATAAATACAGTGGCAAAGGAGGTAAAATTATCCTTAAAGATATTGCACATGATTATATGCCTAAAGACCTGCTTAATCGACGGAAACTAGGGTTTACTTTACCTATATATGAGTGGCTCAGGGGTGATTTATCATATCTAATCGATGAATATCTAAATGAAAGATCTCTTAGGGAAACAGGTTTCTTTAATGCTAGTTTTGTGCTACAGATTGTTAAGCAGTTTAGGATGAATAAATTGTATTATAAACCCTTAATCTGGAAATTGTTAATCTTTCAGATGTGGTATTTTAAGTGGATTAAGTAAAATATCAACACAGTTCGAAAAGGTGCCGAAGATGAATTTACAAAAAAGCGCATAAACCTTAAGTATCACTATTAAATCAATGACTTTGAAAATATTCATAGATTTATCAATTAGATCATTGGAATGTTTCAACCTATTAGTGACCACTAAGAAATAAAGCACAATTGAGTTTGTCAAATTTCAGTCATATTCCCTACCGTCTCAGTTTTATCATAGAGTTCCTAGATCGGAGTTTGATTAAAAAGCAACATGCTAGGTTGTAAATAGGGAAAAATGGTTCCATTGCTTGACAGAGGACATGCGGGGCGAAATACCATTATTGGGGCAGAGATCATGATGTCAGGTACTGGCAAAGATAAAATAGTCTATGAAGAACAACGGAGCAGGATCAAATCAGGGGATGAAGTGCGGCAATCGAACTACTAACTGGGCACCTCAAGAGCGATTACAGATTAATAAGAGATTACCTCAAGGGAGTTGAAGGTGATATGATTAATTCAATCATGTCAGCAGTTGCCTTCATTATGATGGAAAGACTATAGCAGATCCGGGATGTGATTTATTCTGTTCTGGATTTTCTGACTGCTAACTGGTCGATAAAATATTTCACTGTACAGAATTATTAAAAACAAAACTTGTTTAGCTTCAATCAAATAGTCAAAATAGAGAATCAAGCAGATTAATAATATGGTGAAATCAGGGAAAAGTGTTTGTTTTGTAATACCTTCACTTCAAGCTGGTGGCATGGAGAGGGTGATGTGTGAGTTGGCGAATTTTATTTCTGCTCAGGAAAATATTACACTCCATATGGTACTTTACGGGAGAGATCCTTCTATTTTTTTCCCTCTCCATTCCGCTATTCAGTTGCACAGTCCAAACTATTCTTACAGGGAAAGTCTAAGACTATTATATGCTGCTAGATCTCTTTTGTTTTTGAGACAACAAATAAGGCATATACAGCCGGACACTATATTAAGCTTTGGAGAGTATTGGAACAGTTTGGTGCTACTCGCATTATTCGGACTGAATTATCCGGTTTACATTTCAGACAGGTGTAAGCCTGATAAGAAATTCAACAAGTTTCACACTTTACTTAGAAGATGGTTATATCCAAGAGCCGCAGGCATAATTGCACAAACCTGTTTAGCACGAGATATATATGCTGAGCAATTCAGACATAGCAGAATAGCTGTTATTGGTAATCCAATAAGGAAATTATTAAGAACAATTGATATTCAACAAGAGAATCTAGTGTTGACTGTTGGAAGGCTTATTCAAACAAAACATCATAATCGACTTATAAAAGTTTTTTCACAACTAGATGCAAACGATTGGAAACTTATAATCATTGGCGGCAATGCATTGAAGCAAAACAATTCTTCATTATTACATAAATTATTAGAGGATTTAGGGTTAAAAGACAAGGTTATACTCATTGGAGAATGTAATGAGGTTGATGATTATTATTATAAAAGCAAAGTCTTTGCTTTTACAAGTAGCTCAGAAGGTTTTCCAAATGTTATTGGCGAGGCTTTGTCTGCTGGCCTACCGGTTGTATCATATGATTGCATTGCGGGCCCGTCGGAGATGATTTCTGATGGTGAAAATGGATTCTTGGTCCCTGTCTTTGAAGATGAACTGTTTTTGAAGAGACTGCAGTTATTGATTGATGATGAAGAATTAAGAAAAAAGATGTCTGTAATCGCCACAGCTAGTGTCGAGAAGTATTCAGTTGAAAAAATAGGTAAACAGTATCTCGATTTTATTCTTTCATGAGAGTTCTTCAGATAAATACTACAGTCAATTCCGGCAGTCATGGTAGAATTGCAGAACAGATTGGCTTAGCATTAATAGAAGCGGGTCATGAGAGCTATATTGCAGCAGCATATACAGCAAGACCAAGCCGGAGTCAGATAATAAAAACCGGGTTTGATCTTGACAGAAAACTACATGGACTTCAGACTCGGATATTTGACAGACACGGATTCGGATCAGGAGCTTCAACACGTAAGCTTATTAATCATATCAAAGATATCGATCCCGATATCATACATCTTCATAACATCCATGGCTATTATTTAAACATCAGATATCTGTTCGATTATTTGGGATTAGCTAATAAACCAGTAGTTTGGACTTTTCACGACTGTTGGCCGTTTACGGGTCATTGTAGTCATTTTGATGCTGTTAATTGTATTAAATGGAAGACAGGTTGCTTCAGTTGTCCTAATAAACATGGCTACCCCAGATCATATTTCTTTGATAATTCCAGAATAAACTACAGGGATAAGAAAGAATTGTTTACCTCCGTTCCCCGTATGATGCTTGTTGCACCATCACAGTGGATGGCTCGGCATCTTGGCAACTCATTTTTGAAAAACAATGAAATAAAGGTTATTTATAACGGAATTGACACCGATAACTTCAGGCCGATCAATGCTGATTCCCTTAAAGAAAAGTACGAAATAAAAGGCAAGTATATTCTTGGTGTGGCCAATATCTGGAATAAAAGGAAAGGTCTTGACGATCTCATAAAATTGAGTTCAATGATTCAGTCTGAATTACAGATTGTCCTTGTAGGCATCAGTCGAAGCAAGGAAGGAATGCTTCCTGATGGCATCAAATCGATATCAAGAACAGAAAATATTGATGAACTTGCTGCAATTTATTCAGGTGCTGATATATTTGTCAATCCAACGTATGCCGATAATTTCCCGACCACCAATATCGAAGCCCTGGCATGCGGAACTCCTGTAATAACATATAATACCGGCGGCAGCCCGGAAGCAATTGATGAAAACACAGGCATCATAGTCAATAGGGGAGACATCGAGGGTTTGATTTGTACCGTTAAGGAAGTCCTTAAGAATGGTAAAAATCACTATACCCATGCTTGTCGTGAGAGAGCGGTGAGACTGTATAATAAAAATGACAGGTTTGCCGATTACATTTCAATCTACAGAAATCTTGTTGAGAGAACATAGAACAATTTGCATTGAAAAAGATTATTTTAATAAACCAGGATTCGGGCTACCTGATGGTTGATCT
>MWEH01000037.1 GCA_002070965.1 Firmicutes bacterium ADurb.Bin080
TCTGATAAACACCATGAAGTGAGCGCAAATATTTGAAAGGAATGTATGATTTAGTTGTCTACTATATCATACAAGGTGAGGCTATGAGTATATATGAGTCCATGAGTGTTATGCTTATGTTCGGCATGTTGATTATAGCTTTGCTGAGTTTTCACCGAAAGAAAAACTAGCAAAAAAGAAAACCACCCTGCAGTGCCATTGCAGGGTTGGTTAGATAATAACTAACACCTAATGAGGCAACCACATTTGTGGAGGTCTCTTTAGTATTATTATACCAAATTGAAATAATTAATCAACAAAATTTTAATATAGTTCAAACTCCTATGCGGAGTTTGTTAGATATCTAAACCCAAGGGAGACAATATTTACACAAGCGACGCATGTCAGGGCACGGGTACCGGAACTGGTATATAGAGGTTATTAAGTGAGGCGTTGCGGGGCATTATCCATCAGCTAACAATGCACTCACGCTGCGGCACGGCGGCAGGGTCATGGAGTGTGCGTGCCTTGGGTTGCAGAAGATGTGCAATGCTGTAGTTTGAATTAAGTAGCAACCACATCCCTTCACAGGGTGCACAGCACCTCCAGAGGGTAGGGCTCTGCAGGTCCGGTCAGGGACGTTGTGAGTGCGAACCCGTTAGGGCATATGTAAAAAGATGAAAGTGAGATCTAATATGAGCACAGAAATTTATTATTTTTCAGGAACAGGTAATTCATTATTTGTGGCAAAGGAATTGCAAAAAAGGATTCCAGAGGCAAAACTAATACCAATAGTGAGTTTATTGAATCAAGACACCATTAAAACACAAGCAGAAAAAGTTGGTATTATTTTTCCTCTGCAAGGACCTACATATCCAATTGCTGTTAAAATGTTTTTAGAAAAAATTGATTTAGAATCAGCAGACTATATTTTTGCCATAGCTACCAGAGGCGGTACTTCCTGCAGAATAAAAGAAGAAATCAATAAAATATTGAAGAAGAAAGGAAAGACATTAAACTCACATTTCATTATTACCATGTTTAACAATGATCCCAAACATAGAAATGATAATAAGGAATATAGTTTTCGTATTCCTTCAAATGAAGAAATTATAGATAAGAAGGCAGTAGTCCGGGCAAGAATAGATGATATACAAGCAATAATAGAGAATAGAGAAGAAAGTCATAAAAAAGATACTGAATGTTTATATAAATATGGTTTTATTTTAGAACAGATTATTCTTTTGGCAATCAAATCTCAGGAATCAAAGAGTATAAAGAATTATTTCTATACTGACTCAAAATGTATTGGTTGTGGCTTATGTGATAAAATCTGTTTGTCTAGTAGGATTAAAATGAAAGAGGGCAAACCACAATGGGATGAAAATACACTGTGTTATATGTGTTATGCTTGCATTAATTTTTGTCCTGTAAAGTCAATTCAGATAAATTCGAAATGGTATATGAAATCTTATACTGCAACAGAAGGTAGATATTCACATCCATTCTGTTCGGCTAAAGATATTCAAGACCAAAAGAGTGATGAGTTAGAATCAGAGTTTGGCTAAAGTGGGCCCATTACTTCATGTAACAACATTTTCACGCTTCGGGCGTGCTCACGGGTCTTTGCTGCCCACACCGTCTCACCGGGCGGCAAGCGCCGCTAAAGAGAAGGGCTTCGATGGTCCGGTTCGTCGGCGTCGTGAAAACGAGACGTTAGCCGAAATACACCCAAAGTGACTTACCCTACATGGCATGGGATATTAATATAAATCTTTAAATGATATAATGCGCTTAATAAAATGTAAATGTTAATAAATTCGAAATAAAAGTGAAGAAAGTAATGAATGACGCGAGCGAAAGTGAGGAATAAATATGCCGCAAGATATAGTAACAATAAACTTGGGGGGCATAAATTGTTATCTTGTCAAAAGCACCGTTGGTTGTATACTAATCGACACAGGAATTTCAACAAAACGTTTCAAACTTGAAAAAGAACTTGAAAGAGTAGGATGTAAGACCGAAGATGTAAATCTTATTGTATTAACTCACGGAGACCATGACCATGCAGGCAATTGCCAATACCTTAATAAAAAGTACGGTATCAAAATAGCTATGCATAATGGCGATTCTGGAATGGTCGAACGCGGAGATATGAACTGGAATAGAAAAGCTAATCCAGATAAAATCTCAATACTTTTTAAAATGATATCATTCCTTTTTGGTAGGTCAATTAAATTCGACACATTTAAACCAGATATGTACATTGAGGATGGGTATGACTTCTCAGTTCATGGTGTTGATGCTAAAGTTGTTCATATACCTGGACACTCAATGGGATCCATAGGAATTTTAACAACTGACGGTGATTTTATTTGCGGAGATTTATTGATTAATATTGGTAAGCCAAGTTTACATTTTGCAATAAGCGACATTAATGAAGCGAATTCAAGTGTCGAAAAATTGAAGCCATTAGAAATTAAGACTGTCTACCCAGGACATGGTAAGCCATTTCAGATGGAATTGTTTATTAAGAAATATCCTTGTCCTTGCGATAGTATAAAAATGTAAGATAAGACAGAAGTACTCATTCCTAATATAATACGCAAGATTAATGGCTTAAGATACTAAAGGCTTGTCGTCCCTGGTTTGCTCTGGAAAAAGGGCTAGTGTACTTCGGCTAACCATATTTTCACGCTTCGGGCGTGCTCACGGGTCTTTGCTGCCCACACCGTCTCACCGGGCGGCAAGCGCCGCTAAAGAGAAGGGCTTCGATGGTCCGGTTCAGTGGTGTCGTGAGTGCGAACCCGTTATATGAAAGACCGAGCCAAGATACTTTACGATTATACTTTTATTTATCTATCATTCAATTAACTATATATGGAGGAAAACTCATGGAAATTGATCATATCTATATATGCACAGAAGACAAAGCGCCAGCAGGAGATTTGCTTGTAGAATTTGGACTAACAGAAGGATCTTCCAATACTCATCCTGGGCAGGGCACAGCAAACAGAAGATTCTATTTTCATAATTTGATGTTGGAGCTTTTATGGGTGGAGAACATTGAAGAGGTAAAGAGTGAACGAACAAAACCTATGAGATTGTTTGAACGCTGTTTATTAAACAAAAATGCGACTTCTCCATTTGGAATTGCATTCAGGCCTTCAGAAGAGAAAGATGGAGTAGTACCATTTTCAACATGGGATTATCATCCAATTTATTTGCCAGAGCATCTTAAAATTCAAGTGGCTGAAAATACACCACTGAGTGAACCAATGTATTTTTATGTGTCTTTTGCAAGAAGACAGGATAAAGTCTCAATCGAAAGAAGAGAACCGATGGAGCATAAAGTGCCATTAAGGGAAGTAACATCTGTAAAAATACATCTAAATCAAGACAATATGTTATCAGGCACTGCTGTTGCATTAAATCAAGCTCAGTGCTTATCGATTGAAAATGATAAGGAACACCTTCTAGAGTTAGAATTTGATAATGGAGAATTAAATCAATCAAGAGATTTCAGACCTGAATTACCTTTGCTTATAAAGTGGTAAATATATTAGCTCAATATGTTAAGGCTCGATCCTTCGTATAACAAAGCCCTCACGCTGCGGCACGGCGGGTAGTGGCAAGAGGAATGCGTGCGTTGGGTTGCCGGATGCATTTGCTCTGGAGCAGGGGCAGGGCAACCACACCTCTTCACCGGGAGGGTCGCTCTGCCAGGGGGAGAGGCTCTGTGGGTTCGGTTCAGTGATGTCGCGAGTGCGAACCCGTTATATGACATGCCCCGGTTTGAGGAATAACTCTGATGATTATTTATAGATGAATTTATAAGTATTAAGAGTCTTAAGGAGGTCAATTTGTAATGGATATCAAAACTATCATTTTGGGTGGGGTGAGTGCGAATTGCTATCTACTAAAAACTGAAAAAGGATTTATTCTAGTTGATACTGGAAGAGCAAATAGGAGGGCTAAACTGGAGAAAGAACTCGAAAGTGCAGGCTGTAGACCAGGAAATTTGAATCTCATAATTCTTACTCATGGTGATTTTGATCATACTGGAAACTGCGCTTATCTCAGAGATAAATATAATACAAAAATTGTAATGCACTATGATGATTTTGGAATGGTAGAAACAGGCGATATGTTCTGGAATAGAAAGGCGGGTAATAGAATCATAAGGAGAATTGTAAATGTTTTCTTTAAGATAACCAAGTTCAAACCAGATTTTCCTGTTAACGAAGGATATGATTTAAAAGAATATGGCTTGGATGCGAAAATTGTTAGTCTTCCAGGACATTCCAAAGGATCTATTGGCATTTTAACAGCTGATGGAGAATTGTTTTGTGGAGATCTTTTTATGAATAATAGCAAACCAAGTATTAGCTCAATTATCGATAACCAAGAAGAAGCAGATGCAAGTGTGCAGAAAATAATGCGCTTAAACATAAGAATTGTCTATCCTGGACATGGTCAGCCCTTTCCTATAAGCTCTATAAAGATATAAATAGGGTATATCATTTCAATATATAGAATAAAGGTTTGCTTTAAAACTCAGGGTACATCACATAACAAAGCACTCACGATGCGGCACGGAGGGTAGGAGCAAGAGGTAGTCGTGCCTTGGGTTGCAAAAGATGTGCTAAACTGCAGTTTGAAATAAGCAGCAACCACACCCCTTCACCGGGAGCGAAGCTCCGCCAGGGAGAAGGGCTCTGCAGGTCCGGTTCAGTGATGTCGTGAGTGCGAACCCGTTAGATGAAATGACCCCTATTACTCAATAATTGCGAAGGAAACCAGAATTATGAGGATATTTGGAGAATGATCAGAAACATCTAAATTCTTAAAAGGGAGGTATTTACCATGAATAAACAAACAAAACTTACCAGAACAGGTATTAACGCACTTACATCACCTTTTCGATGGATAATTGTAACTGGAATTATATATTTTATTGCCTCTGGTAGAGTTGATATATTAAGAGCTTGGTTATATATCGGTGTTTACATTGTTGGTTCCTTAATAAACAGTCTTCTATTTATGAAAAAAGTGCCCGAATTATTAAACCAAAGAGGGAAAATGCAAGAAGGGACAAAAAAATGGGATAAGATTGTTATTGTAACTTATTTTCTTTTTGCTATTGTTGTAACTCCTTTAATCGCAGGACTGGACTATAGATTTGGTATCTTCCCGTTACCCTATAATCTTGTATATATAGGCTTAGGACTTTATGTTATATCAGATGTACTTTCAATCTGGCCAATGCTTCATAATCCATTTTTTGAAGGGACTGTTCGTATTCAGAAAGACAAAGGTCACAAAGTTATTGAGACCGGTCCTTATAGTATTATACGCCATCCTGGCTATTTAGGAATGCTATTGGGTTCTTTGCCTATACCCTTTGCATTTGGTTCTGCTCTGAGCTTTATACCCGTTATTATAATGGTTTTACTTGTATTTATCAGAACATATTATGAGGATAAAACTCTTATGATAGAACTCGAAGGTTATAAAGAGTATAGCAAAAAAGTAAGATATCGCCTTATACCTTTTATATGGTAATGTCGGTAATAAAATTGAATTTTTTAGAAAGGGGCGAAACTTCGCCTAACAGCGGATAAAAGAGAAATCAAAGATTTCCCCAAATTGCCTTCGGCAACTTCTTTTATCCGCAACCCGTTAGATGACACCACACGCAAGTTACCCTGATTCCGTGCACAGATTAATAGGTGTTCATATAAATAAGGAGGGGTATATACAGCTATGGAAGTATTAGAAGCTATTTTTACAAGAAGAAGTGTACGTAATTTCACTGGGCAACCAATATCGGAAGAACATTTAAAGACAGTGGTTAATGCTGGCTTTTGCGCACCTTCTGCACATAATAAGCAGCCATGGCACTTTGTTATAGTAAGAGACAAAGATGCTCTTGAAAATATTTCGAAGGTGCATCCCTATGCAAAGATGCTACCACAAGCAGGTTGCGGCATTATCGTATGCGGAGATAAAAGGAAGGAAGGAATGACAGGCTTCCTTATTGAGGATTGCTCAGCAGCTATACAGAATATGTTGTTAGCGGCACATGGTCTTGGGTTAGGTGCAGTTTGGTGTGGTCTATATCCAGTACCTCAGCTAACAAAACCAGTAATCAAGTTTGTCAATTTGCCATCTGCAATAGTTCCAGTTGGCATGGTGGTTATTGGGCATAAAGCTGAGGAAAAGGAAAGTATAGATAGATACGATGATTCAAAAGTACATATAGAACAATGGTAATAGTGTTTAAGAAGATGACATCCATGTTAGCCTGACTCTGTGGGGCATGGTCCATCGCCTAACACGGGATTTACGCAACTTAGCATAGGTGAATGTGGTTGAGACGCTGCGTAAATCCCGGGAACGTTATATGACAAATAATGCAGATTGATTTAGTAAGAATTACTATTCTTATATTGTGTATTAATAACACTACATAGGAGGATTTTGTTATGGCTACTTTTGAAGATTTTATGAAATTAGATATCAGAGTTGGAGAAATTACTCAAGTGGAGATTTTTGAAAAAGCGAAAAAACCTGCTTATAAATTATGGGTTGATTTCGGCAATGAAATTGGTATAAAGAAATCAAGTGCTCAAATTACTGAATGTTATAAGAAAGATGAACTTATAGGTAAGCAAGTTTTAGGAGTGGTAAACTTTCCGCCAAGACAAATTGCGGATTTTATGTCGGAAGTATTGGTATTAGGAGTTTACTCAACACAAGGCGTGGTATTAGTTAAACCAGAACATACTGTTAGAAAAGGCGATAAATTAGGTTAATACGTAATCTTTATATAAGGAACAAACTCCTATGCGGAGTTTGATAGATATTTAAACCCGAGAGAGACAATATTTATACAAGCGACACATGCCAGGTTCCGGGTACCGAAAATGGTATATAGTGATAATCAAGCAATGCTTTGCAGGGCACCATCCACCGCATAACAATGCACTCACGCGGCGGCACGGTAGCAAAGGCAAGAAGCATGCGTGCCTTGGGTTGCAGAGGATATGCTAAACTGTAGTTAGATTTAAGTAGCAACCACACCTCTTCACCGGGTGTTACCACCGCCAGGGGGCAGGGCTCTGTGGGTCTGGTTCAGTGGTGTCGTGGGTGCGAACCCGTTATCGGACAGATGAGGCAGATTGATTTATAAAAAGAGTACTATTTTTATGTTACATATCAGTAGAAAATGTGAAGTAAATAATATTAACGATTTTTTGGTGGTGATATTATATGCCTTATATTGAATTGTCCAAAAAGTACAGTGGTGATAATAGAATTATGATATTTACAGAAGGAACAATTTTGAAACCAAAGTCTATTTTTACCATGTATAGTCATAGATCGTATATTCCAATAGGAAATTGCGCTAAGATCATTGAAGGATGGCAGTCACAGGGTGTTGATATAGTTTACTGTACTTCACGAAAAAAGCAGCAAGCACAAGTAATTGCCGATTTATTAAAACAATACGAGTTTGTTGGAACAAGGCTATACTATAGAGAAAGAGGACAACATTACAAAGATATTGTTGAAGAAGTAATGCCAGATATCTTGATCGAAGATGATTGTAGAAGTATCGGCGGAGGTTGGCAGATGTGTATCACACATATTGATAAACAATTTAAAGAGAAAATTAAATCTGTTGTTGTAAAAGAGTTTAAAGGAATAGACCACTTGCCAACAAATCTATTGGAATTATATAGAAGATAAAATGATATTATTTACTTAATTGCTACACATTAGTTATATAATGTGCAAACTCCTATGCGAAGTTTGTGAGATATTTAAACCCAAGAGAGACAATATCTACTTAATCGACGCATGTCAGGTCCCTAGTACCGGAAACGTTATAGAAATGTATTAGGGAAAGGCTCTGTGGGGCACCATACATCAGATAACAATGCCCTCACGCT
>MWEH01000038.1 GCA_002070965.1 Firmicutes bacterium ADurb.Bin080
TGCCCCTATGTTTATGGTGGAGGTGGTTTTACCTACTCCCCCCTTATGGTTGCTTATGCTTATTATATTACTCATTCCCTCCCGACGATATTCGAGGAGAAATTCAGATTCTGTCATATCGCCGTTACCGTAGATGATGTCAACTACACGCTCGCCGCATACTGGGCACTTTCTCGGTTTACGGGTTACCTCAATGATTCTGGGACGTTCTAACATACTCATACTCCGGTTAAATCAAGTCTTTGAAATATCCAAATTCAGGATCAACCAATGCTCTTCTGTCTAGGCCCATATTGCCTTGTTCACATGAGGTTTCTGAAACCATTGCACAAGAGAAACATGCAGCTTTATTTAGACCATCAGAATTTTCCCAACACAACGGATCTGCTGAACAATCTGTGGCACGTTGTAATGCTGAGAGAATAATGTTTTCAATGAGCTTTGGCTGTCCTTGCCAAACAAGTCCCCCCATACTTCCCTCGGCTCCATCTGCTGTGTAAATTAACACGCCACACATCTCATCAGAATAATATAATCGTTCGCTCAGACTAGCAGTTGGATAGCCACATGAGAACTCCAATTCTTTCATTATAATATGTGAGAAGGTGTGTAAAAGGTAGAACTTTGCTCTACCATACAACTCCATCTCGCTAACAAGAAACTCGCCCATGCTTCCGCTTTCCAAAGTGGTTCTGTAATATTTCTCAAGGCCATATTGTTGTGACCATTGGTTGATCTTTTGAGAATCAAAAGCAAAAAATAAGCCCTCGCCATAAATCTGGTTTGCCGGCAAAACTTTAACATCATTTATGTTACCAGAATATATTGGTCGTATTTGTTCGTTATTATATACGACCTGGCCATTCACCAACTTAGGAGACGGCATCTTAACTCTGCCGAAACCCAGTTGAGTACTTGTTATGGCCAACATTGGAACTTGCTTGATTTTCAAGAATTTTTCCTTCATGTTTGCATGTTCAAATTTATCGATATCAATATCGTTGAACTCAAACTTCGGATTAGGTTCCGGTGTCTTGTCGTTATTTACGAATACTTTGAACTCATCAAGTCGGTATGTTTTAACAACATCAATTTCATTGGAAATGCCAAGAAATTCGTTCGCGATAGCAATAGCTTCACTGTCAGCAATATCGTATCCTTCATCTTCTGCATATTTAACCAAATCTCCGAGGCTCAGGATATAATCTTCCTTCGTAAGTTCAGAATTGCTTCTCAGTTTCCGTGAATACTTATTTTTAATTTCTTCGAGACATTCTAATGCATCGCCTTGTAGCGTTACAACGCCCTGTGAGATCCAGGACAAAGGAACATATAGACTACTCTGACTTGAAGCATAGTATATACTATTACTTGTTACCATAGCTACTTGCATGATCGAGCGTTCATGTCCCTTCATACATTGTTCATGAGTAGGAATCCAATTTTGTCCAGGTACAGGATCCCATGGCCTTTCACCTCGGCAAAAAGGTTTTAGATTCATAATACCGGCTAAAGACACGCTTTTTTGACAATGTTCACACTTCAATGTGCCCCAAGATTCGGATTGATTACGATTTTGAATCCATTTGAGTTGATGATCTTTATCGCCGCCGCAATGATTATCACAAGGATAACCAAATAAATCAAAACCATTTTCATCATCAACTTTTTTACCATCAAGACGGGCACAAAAATACTTATACCAATCTATATCGGACACGTGTCCATTTTCACAAATCAAGACAAGTGGTACAGGAGTTAGTGGGCGATAAATAGTCGGATCATTTAACTGAGCCTTGAATTTTCTGAATGTAGGCGCATGAGGGTCGCGTGGTGGAGCGAAGTACTCTTCCCTCCCATCATTATGTTTACACTTTTTCCCATTTAGGGTAAACTCCTCATATTTCCAAAGTTCAAACCATTTATCAATGCGCTTGAGTTCGGATTTCGCAGAAATAAACCATTTTGGAAAATCCACAGCGGGTATATAGAACATACTAGCATGTAGGTCACGGTTTTTTAGTTCCTGTTCCTTATATAAGGGGTGGTCTTTATATTCAATGTAGTTCGCTCCAGATAGCCCAACATGTGGAATAGCAGCAAAACACTTTAAATTTAGGAAGCCCTTCTTGAATTGAAGAAATTTTACAAATCTCTCATCATCGACAATTTCTGCGCCTGTTTCTTCTTGGTGTTGCTTATTCGTGAACTGAGAATGCGCTGGATTATTTATACTTTCAGTTAAAGCTTTAATAAAAGCCCATTCGTTTATACAAAGTGGCATTATAAAGCCACCCCACTTTGTAGTCACTACCGCTCCAACTCCAGACGTTGATGACAGCATTTTGAACTTGCTGGAGCTAACATTATATTGGCGATCAATATTTATATCCATTTTCCTATTTTATAACATGAATTACAGATTCTGGTTCAATAACACGCAATGCATTTGGCACGAGCCATTTGTCTGCAGGCGTGTCTCCTTCAAAATCTTCAGGAGAAGCGAATAATGCTACTTCTGAAGGATTTCTCCTGCCAAACTTTGAAATATAATATACCAAATCTTGGCCTTTCGTATTTGCAGCATCTAACCAGATATTAATGCACTTATCAATCTGGTCGTGAATAACGGCAAGCATATCAGATGTTAAAAGTGAAGCCTCCTGTTGACGCAACTTTCGTGAGCGTTCTTCTCTGTCGCTAAAATAAGCTTTCAATTCTTTTCTGATTTTATCAGCCATAACTCGGTTTATATTGCTAGCATCTTTACGATTACCTAAACCTTCATATTTTTGACGAATAATAGCAGCTAGATACAGCGGTAGGAATCTTTCAACGGATTTCGGCGAGAATGGAGTAATAGAAATAGGCTCAACATAATAATAGAGTTTCTCATGGAATTCACGGAACTTTTCAAAATGAGAAACATCTCTTTGATTAAATGGACTATGTAAAGTGATGACTAGGCCTTCCTTTTCACGAGCGACACGAGAACTAGCTTGAATGTACTCGGCAATGTTACGAGGCATAGAATTCATAATAATAGTGTTGAATCTTGACACATCCAAACCGACCGAAATCATATTGGTGGCAAGTACCATGTCAGCAGGAAGCTGAGCGTGCTGCCAATTTCCGTGCTCATCTTGGAAAGGAATCCTCTTAAAAGGATCCCAACATCTGTTTTGCGCATTTGCCAACTCTTTTACTGCCTCTTCTCCTGTCAAGCGCCCAGTCAACTCCGACTTTCTGAAATGATCATTATATGAATATAGACACTCAAGCATATTCGAGTATCTCAAAACTCGTTTGAAGAGTCGTCTTGTATATTTTGTAAACTCTTGATAGAACTGAGCATCTGTCTTTCCGACTTCTTTTAAGCTATTAAAGTATGATATGACAGTATAATAATAGTCAGCTGCTTTAGAGAAATCTTTGTCATATAGTTTGTCTATGTTTTTCAATTCAAAGATTGCTCTATGAACAAATAAAATTGCAGCTAATCGAATTTGTGTTGTCATCTGTGTTCGTCCCGTCGGCAACACACCAATATATTTTCGTTTGGCGATATATGTCCAATTATCCTCGCCAGCTTTTTTATACCTTTTGTAGAAAGCAAAGAAAGAATCGTCATAATCAACGCCATTCTTTGGGAAAATGCTAACCTCTCTATCATACAGAGCACGTATTTGCAACGATGTGTTTCTGGTAGTTGCTGTTGAAGATATTATCTTAGGCCGGACTACGTTTCCCTTACTATCCAAATAAGTACATAACTTATCTATTGCACATTCATACAAGCTCACCGCAGAACCCAATGGGCCTAATAAAAGATGTAATTCATCCTGAATAATTAAGTCTGGAGGCAAACACCCATCTCCTTGGAATAGGCGGCGAGAATCTTTAGCTTCAGTGTTATCAACTTTGTGCGCCAGCTGTGCAAATTTATCGACAGTGCCAAATAGCAATGTTGGTGGTGCGCTATAAATGTGTTCATCACACAATCTGACAGGATATGTATTTCTCCCCCCAAACGTGCAATTTATATTACTGCATCTGAAGTGCTGCTCTCTGTTTCGCAAGACAGGATTTATTGGACTACCACACCAAGGACAGGTATCTAGCGGGACTTTTCCATGAGTTTTATCCCAGTTCTGTACTTGTTCTATTAAGTCTTCATTTGTATTTGGAAGTGAAGCACTACCAACATAAAGTCCAATAGATATTTGGCTCTGACCTAATCCATACTCTTGTACATTCCACAAACGGATCTGTTCAAGAGCCATTATCAACCGTAATGCGCGTTGGAATTGCTGTGTCGTGAGCAAGCGGAGAGTGTATCTCATCAAGGCTGCAGTTCCCAATCCTTTTGTACCATTCTCTTTCCTGCGATTTATGATAGTCAGTGCGATAATGCCTAGATACGCTTCTGTTTTACCACCTCCAGTAGGAAACCAAACCAGATCTACTAGTTCGTTCCTCTCATTCCAAGGCTCATTATTATTCCGCCGGAAGATTCCATCAAGATTCAACAGGATAAATGCCAGCTGGAATGGACGCCATGCAGCGTGAATGCCATGGAAAATAGTTGTATCATCAGCTTTGTCTCGATAGAAATCGAAATTTAGTTTTGCTTTATCAGATAATACCTGCTCCTTATTATTCTGTGCATTATGCCACAATTGCATAAACATTGCGGCATTCATGAGTCTGAATGAAAGCATTTTCTTGTCATCTCTCAAAAAATCCTCGATATTATTTCGAATTCTGAGATAGTCATGCTTGCATTTATCTCTATTAGAAACCGCTATTTCATTGCCTTCCGTTTGTAATGAGTCAATCCATTCCCCATAGGAATCTATAAAATCAATGAGACCATCAACGATTTCTTTATTTGAGGCATTGGAGAATACTGATAACCATTTAAACTGAAGACAACAAGGATTGTTTAAATATGGTTTTGCACAGATATTACCATCGTCATCTGTATATTCTTCTTGTTTATTTCTTGGAACAGGTTCGACATCAGGAGTTTCGACTTTCGGTAAAAACTCAGACCAAACGTGCATTATGCCATCAGTCACTCCCCAATCTACAGAACAAAGGTGGCCAACTCCATAGTCTTTTATACCTCGGTATAAATAACGCAAATTATTAGCTTCTAGGTCATTTGCATCATAATTGTTTTCTTTATGATATTCAAGAAGATTAGGACTTGAGATATCTATGGAGACTCCGAAGAAACTTCTCTCGTTAATTGTCTCATTGACGATAGAAAAAAATCGAACATCGCCTGGGTTAATCTCAGTAGAGCTATTAACCAGAAGTACTTTCAGATATAATTTGCCATCAATCTTTATTGACTGAAGCCATACATCTAAAGACAAATAGATTGAATCATGAATTTCAACTCTAACAATGTCTTTCAGAGCATCATAGTCGTCGGATTTGAACACCCTCTTTGAAGTTATATCGATTTCTGATAAATCTATTTCCTTTGTAAAATCGACTGCTTCCCAATAGCCAAATCCTTTACCATCAAAATAAGATATAACATCTTCAATATATGAAATGAAGGTCTCTATCTTTTCAATTTCAGAAATTCTTTTTTGCAACTCATCTTGAATCCCAGCACTTGTATAATTACCCTGTAGGTCAAAATTATTAAGTTTGGCAAACAGTCTCTCTTTGTATGCGCTAAGGAATCTATATTCAGGCTTAAATGAGGGGTCAGAATATATATTGCATATAGAGCCATCTGCATTTGTAGCTATCTTTTGACAAAATAATTTGTTAACTTCTCTAAGCCCCTCCCTAACATCTTTTAATTGAGCGGCTGGGATTCCATGTAAAATCTTTATATAAGAATCCTCAATGGAAACCAATTTCCCGACGTGTTTACAGAATACATCAGATGATATAAAAGAGTTAAATCCTTCTGGATTATCGACTTTAATTCTCAGCCCTGATACTTGTTTTACCTTTTGATAGTATCTACCAGATACTACGATTCTTAATCCATCATTCGCAGAGGATTCTTTCAGGCAACAAGAAATTCCGAATTTATTTGGGAATCTTCTTCCAAGAGAATCTATGTCTTCTTCATGGTCGAAGTTACGTTCTTCTTCAAGTTCATCCTCATTTATTCCACCATCATTATTCTCACCATCTGTATCATCGTCACTACTTGACTCTACTGATTCATTAATGGTAGTATGAGTATCTTCTTTTGACTGACTCGGGAATAATATGGCAGAACTATATATACTTCCAGGAGTCGTATTTAGTACTTCACCATATTGATAGCAAGATTCTAACTGTTCGTCTTCTTCATGTAGAACAGAATAACGATGTTCGCAACCACCAGGACCAATAAGTTGTTCCTGAATGAATTGTTCTAGAGAAGCTCTTTTTTCTTTTATCATTGCTCTATTTTATTTATTGATTCCAACTTTATCTTTTCGTTTACATCAGAAATGATCTTAACAACATCATTCACATCTGAAATCTCGAGTAAATCCTTAGTTTCTTCATTAAGAGCATTGAAAGCATTGTTATAATCGTTTGATAGCAATGTGATATTCAAGAAATGCCTTATAGAAATTGAAATTGACTCCGTATCATTTTTTGTCCTTTCCTTAATTCTTCGAACTAAGTTGATGTAAGGGGGCCTAATACCCAGATAGTCTTCAATTAAGAATTTTTGCATTTTTCTCGCCCTTGGTATACCATAATCTGGGTCAAGCCATCGTTTAAATGAATAAAAACTAATTACATACCTTTCGTTAAAATGGCTCATAATATCGTCATAGACACTCCGATCAGATGTGTGCTGCACACGTCTGGCTAACAATATTTTCCAAAGAGGAATATCAGAATTCATTTCCTCAGCAGTCAAACCATATGATGGCTGTTCCTTGAACATCCGTTCGCTTCTCGTATCCTTTTCCCTCTGTGATTCTATATAATTCCTATATATTAATCGGACTAAAGGACTTAATGGCTGTACCTTTAAGCAATCATATGATTCATATAAGTCATAAAGATCAGAAATGGTTGCAATCCCTCTTGAATTATTGTATTCATATAACATCCATTCCGAACGACTATATGAATGTTTCACATTGTCAGAAGATGTTACATAAATCTGTTGAACTGACCTATTAGTGTTTCTATCCATTTCCTCTTCTCTGGTATCTTCGGGCAATTTTTTAGTTGGCCTTTGATATTCCACAAGAATAGGCTTCATTTCTGATGTCCTAAATTCAGATTTTAAGATTTTTCTAATAGCTTTCCCATAATTATACTTACCCCATTCGTAGTATTGCCTCATAAAGAAATAATTGGATATTTCTATAAGCTTTTGGTCATTATTAATACAGAATGGGTCAAAAGAATTGGGATATTTATGGAATATGCTCTCGGTATAATCATTCCTAAATGAAACAACAATAATCTTCTTTTGCGCTATATTGTTTATGTAAGTTCCATTGACTTGATAGCCACGTAAGTCACCGAATGTCCCAAATGAGATATTTCTCGCTTGATAATGGCCAATAAGGTAATCGCTAAAAATACTTTTTAAATTAGGTTCTATATCATTACCAGTAACAACAAAAATATCATCGTGATATACAAAGTGACGCATGAAAACATCTACAGAATCATGCCAGAGTTTGCTATTAATATTAAATATCTCATTCAGTATACTTTCATCAGTTTCAGTTTCTTCCAAAATTTTAGAAGTATAAAAGTCTCTAGATCTATTTGAAACACACAGCGACATCTCATTTCTACGAGATACATAACGATCCAACCCCATAGTCATATCGTCAAAAATGGTCTCATAATCAATTTGAATATCATCCTTCTCCTTTCCAAGAGGTAGGATAACATGCTCGCCCCCCTGCTTTCCATTTAGAACTAGAGACTCCTCATATGTAAATGAAATAAAATCTAGAGAATCGTCATCAAATAATTGAATACGTTCTTTCATTCTTTGCTTGAAATCAAAAAGTCTTCTAAGTCTATATGGCTTTCTTGAAAAACAAAAGAAAAATACATTTCGCAACCCTGTTCCGGAATTTACGAAATCGTCAAGATATGGCTTTTGTATTATTTCAGAGCAGAAATCAGAATACCTACCATCGGCTGTTCTCATAGGGAATACTACTATATTCTCTATCCTGAAGCCTCTATCATTCTCAATAAGTGTATTGTAAAACTCATCAGCATCATCTGGAGCCAGTTTCAAAGGACATGAAGAATTAGTAATTTTCTTTATATCAGAAACACAGTTAGCAAGATACCAATACTTATTTACTGTTTTCCTGTTCCAAGTTTTTTGAGCCTCACAATAATCGCTGTAGCTTTTGTTTATATTGTCGCAACAGAGCATAGTAGCTCCATTAGAATAATACTCATTGACCGAACGGTTCAATATAGAACTAAACTTTTGCTCGAATCTAAAATTGTCCCTAAAGAGTTCATGTTGCTTTTTTGTTTTGACATCTGATGGGATATACATCGTGTCTTTCTTTAACTTCTGACACAATGATGATTTAAACTCTTGATTTGTATAGCATCCGAACTTTAGACAAACAAATTGTTCGCATAATTCTTGACTACAAGGATTGCAAACTGGGAAATATACAACAGGAATTTTTAAGTCATCGGTTTCTCTATTGAGATAATAATCAATGACTAAATTCACCGTAAGCAAAATATTACGTATAGAATCAACCTCTTCAGGTGCATTCCTGAGTTTCATAATTTCAAGAATACTCTCAAAAGAAGAATCAACAATATTTAGCGCTTTATTGAAATCCATATTCTATTGAACATTGTAAATGATCACATGCAATTCCATCATAGCACGTGTAAAACCGACATAAACCTCGTAGATAAAATTCTTAAAGTCACTCACTGTGCATCTGTTCGGAAGTATTAATATAACTTTATGAGTCTCCAGACCTTTATACTTTAATATACTTGTAAAGGGAATACTTGATCTATCAGGGTTATATATATCGTTTTCGTCAAGACAATGAACTCCAGCCTTACACTGAAGGGAATCGAACACACTCATTCCTGCATCATTTTTTGAGATTAAATGTTTCAATGAAGAATGTGCCAAAACGACAGAGTTAGTAACATCTGTTGTTTGTTTTATCGCATTTCTGAATGCCCTGGAGAACTCCTTGTTAATATCAGCCTTTACTACATGAAGATAGGGTTGTTCATTAAGGCATAATGTCTTCATGAATTCCGAATAGCCATCATTACTGTCAATTGTTAGAATCTGATTGGCAGTTCTTACAATCTCTTTATTTGTGATGACTCTTTTATTTTCGTTAAGCTGATAATGGACGGCGTGAGACAACAAATCCGAAACGACATCTTCGATGTGTCGATATGAACTATTGTACCCTTGCTCAAGATCATAAAAAATCAGGTAGCTGCCGATTGAAAGTCCGTTTCCTGTTTTTGAGCAAAGTTTATCTATAAAAGGCATGATACCTTTATCAGCAATATCTTGTGCCTCATCAATAATGATGTAGTCATAAGTTTTACAGGCAGTACCTAAGAGAATCTGTTTTACTGTTTCAATATCAATGCTCTCTGATTCGGCACTTTCAGCCTGGCTAATTGATGACAAAAAGCGTCCAAACGTATTTACTTCACAATTATACAAATCCTCTTGGATCAAATCCTCTTTAACTCTTGCATGCAAAAGAATATTTTGACAGAGATATAACCCTTTAAGTCCATTGTGCTTTTTGATAAAGGCTTTTGCCATTGTTGTCTTGCCTGTACCTGGTCCACCTTCAATTATTATACGTTTATTTCTTGATAGGCCCTCCAATATGTCAAGATTTTCAATATGCAACCAATTAAGTACCTCTGTCAACGAGGACTGAGAATAACGGCTTTTGTCTTCTATTGTAGGGGATAACACATCGATAATCTCTTCTAGTTCATCCTTATTGAGAATATGTACATAGTGCTGTTTTGAGGAATTCTCTCGTGCATTATCTAAGATGCTCTCGCAGAAATCAGCAAATGAATATGTTTCATCATCATGATATGTTTTATCCCATAGCCAGAAACTCTGATCTAACTGTTCATGAGTATTTGTACAAACCATTGTCTGATGGGGGAAAGCAACCGCGTAGTCAACAAACAACAGATCTCCGTTAATAACATTATTATTTAACAACGCCCATTTATAATGAGATGCTTGGTCGAAAGGAGATATTTTCATAGGAGTTAAAGCTCCGTTTTTACCAGAATAGTAAAACCGACCGCCTATCAATTGAATTGCTCCACCCTTTACTTCTAACACAATTGCACCTTTTTCACAAATCAAGAGAAAATCAATCTGAATCTCAGATTGACCAGCAAATGAGATTGGCAATGACAAATCATACCATACATACCAATGAAGGAGACTTTTCTCACAGTCTTCTTGAATTCTTTTGTACATATCAGCTTCGCCTTGAAGAATAGTTCCATCTTCATGGCGACTTATGACTTGTTCTAATGTACCTGTCCTTCTTGATTTGTTTATAAATGGCATACTATTTTAAGATTTTATTAAGGCTAACACCTTCAATTGAACACTGGTCAATAAAAAATGACAAGACCTTTAAACAACTTGACGCACGTCTCGTTTGCGTTGATTCCGAGAGAACTGTCATAAATTCTTTAAGGTTAGTATCATGACTAATAAGTGATATAATAACTCGTGAATAGAATGGGTCTCGTAACTGTATTAATGAAAGATACTTGTTTTGGACTCTTGCATTAAGGTTTCCAAACACATACCCTATTGCGGTTAGATACCATAATTCATTTTTATATATGGCTAAGCCCAACTGCAATGCTGTTTTTGCGTGATTCTCTCCATATTTCGTCAGAGCTACTGTATTATCCTTGTAATTATTGTCAGCATGTAAGGCCGTTGCAATTTCAATCAAGGACATACCTGGATTGCCAATCTCTTTTACTACACTACAAAAGTTAATAGTGCAATCTTCAATACTACTAAGTTGGGTAATGTCTCTAGAGGTGATTTCATCAGATATAGGGTGTTCAACCAAATAATGAATATAATCCTGAAGAGAGTAGTTTGTCATTTGATTTACATAGTCTTCAACTGCACTCTCAGAAAAATAATGCTTATTGTTGAGCAATATATTGGTTGATTCTTTTTCAAACTGTTTTGAAAAGAAATCTGATATTGTAAATGATGCCATCGTTCAAATATTTAATGTTTTGAGGGGATTCTCTCCCATAATGCTGGATTGACCATTTGTTTAAACGAAAGGTTAAAAAAACTCAGAAACAAATCCTTATGAGAATCAAATTTCACCAAAAAGTCATGCACGGTTTTTAGAGGAAGGCATATTTTCTTGTCATCATAATATCCGTTTTTGAGATCTTCAAGAAATTCATCATAGGTCTTAAGCCTATCGTGCTTAATACCAAGAGTATGTTCCTCCCAATAAGTTTGATTTTTATAGCAAAATTGCCAGAAAGACAGATTCCGATAAAAGCCAGGCTGGTTGCACCATCTAGCTATTTGAATATATATATTTGATATTGGAGCTTTTTTATAATCTTCATGACGCATAATGTAACCGAGACAGCCGTATCTCATTAATACGCATATACGCATAAATATTTCAGCGATATCAAGCTGGAACTTTTTATCATCAGTAAAGTTTTGTTGAAACCCACAGAATAAATAGAATTTAGTTTCTTTCTTAGGACAATAATGCTTCCAAATCTTCAAAGCCTTTTCGATAATATCCCTATCGCGCCAATTATCAAAAGCAAAAATAAAATCACCATGGTAATTAGCATTGGCTAATTTCTTCGCCATTTCTTCTCCTCGTTTACTTTGAGCTAGTAGTCGCTCATCTAAACCTTGGCGGAATTGGAATGGTCTTCCCGTAGCAATTAATTCATCAAGGAGTGGTTCCCAATATGGAGAGGCCAGAAAATTATCATCCCATAAGTATATGTAAGGACGCAACAATCTTCCTTTATCGTCTCTTTCTTGATCAAGAAAATCATTAAGATTCGAATAGGGCACAGCTTTACGTTCTAGCTTGTTCACACAAAAAGGGCACCGACGGAAGCATCCCCTAGTTAGAAATCCAATTGAATACTCTTTATAATCTTTGAAATATTTGGACGATGATTTTTGCAGTTCCATAACTGAAATATATTCATCGTACAAATGATAGTCTGGCATTTGATTGCGCATATCAATGCCGTTTGCTCCAAATTTATTTTTTAAAGTATTTAAGAATGCATCATTTTCTAGTCGATGCATATCTTCTTCTCGTTTTTGTGCAAATCCATTGTCCACGGAAAGGTTAGCATAACTACCAGTACCGCCTAAATGGACTTTTTTGGATAGCTTTTTGTCTTTTAATAGAGTAGCCAAAAGCACAGGTGGTTTGTCAAGAGTAAAAGTAAATACACACGAAACGTATATATGGTCAAGTGTTTGCAGTTCCTCAAAATGACTTTCATTTGTAAGAAGAGTATACGTACTGACATCAGCGAAATCCGATTCTGATGTTCTACGCATAAAACCATTATCTTTAAAATACCCCGCTAATTTCAAAAGAGCAAGGTTTGGATGACGCGTACCATTGCAAAGCAAGTCCGCATCAACTAGACCAACGTGATAGTGTCTATTATGCTTATTATTCACATTCATTTTTCGATAAGTAAATTCGCATCAATTGCAATTGTCTTTGGGATACACAATAGCAAACCCACGGGCACTAATAGAAACAAGCAGTCATTTTCAGTCGACCAGTCATCTAATTCTTCAAATGATTCATGTATATCTGATGTGCCTTTATTGTAGACTCCAACATTTGATACTTTTGCTAAAGACTCTACTAGAGTTAGGCGATTGTTTGGGTTTTCATCATTTGATACTTCTACCAATTCACCACAGAACTGATAAACAACCTCATTATTCTCTACGTATTCAGAGAGTCTTTCAATTATATTTTCAGGAAGTATCATAAACGGTATGTATTTCTTTCCTTAATTTGAGAAATATGAAATTGCGATTTAGAACAATAAATCAGTTAGCTCACCGTAATTGTTTCGTATATTACGCATCTACTTTTCTATTTCTGGCAATTCTTCAAATCTTTTAAGCACATGACAAAATTTTAAAGATATCGAATGGCTGTGGCCTGAGAGGATTCAGAAGCACACTGGCTATATGCTCAAGCCCGTACTTCATGATGCTGATGGCACGATACCCAGTCTTTAGTATACGGATAGCCTTGACCTCTATGTCTCTCTTGATGCCAACGAGATAGGCCCATGTAAAGGC
>MWEH01000039.1 GCA_002070965.1 Firmicutes bacterium ADurb.Bin080
GAAAATACCTTTAAAGTTGTTTCTTTTTGATTGTCTCCTCATAGAAAATAAATCCCTCATTGATTTGCCTCTAAAAGAAAGAAGAAATATTTTAACTTCCTCTGTGAAAGAATCAGAAATAGTTAAAATAGCTGAAAATATAGTTTCAAAAGATCCATTAGTAGTTAAAGATTTTTATAATAAAGCTGTGAAAGATGGGCACGAAGGCATAATGATAAAGGACAACTTGTCACAGTATCAACCTGGCGCCAGAGGAAAGAAATGGCTTAAAATTAAAAAAACAATGGAAACCTTGGATTTAGTTATAATCGGGGCAGAATGGGGGGAAGGCAGAAGAAAAGAATGGCTCTCCTCACTACTTCTTGGTATTCGTGATGACGAAGGAAAATTTTTACCAATAGGAAAAGTAGCGACTGGTCTTTCAGATGACCTTTTTACTGAAATTACTGAACAACTTACGCCTTTGATTATGGAAGAAAAGGGAAAGATAGTTACATTAGTCCCAAAGATTGTCGTTGAAGTATTATATGACGAAATTCAATACTCTCCTAAATATGAAAGTGGATTTGCACTTAGATTTCCTAGAGTATTAAGGGTCAGGGACGATAAAGATGCTTATGACGCAGATACTATATCAAGAGCTTATGAGTTATATGAATCACAACAGAAAACTTTTTAAATGTATTGTAAACTTAAAAAATAATTAAGTTTACAATGTGATTTAATGTTAAAATCTAAAGAAGTATCTTTGGTAGCACTATTTTCTGCCCTGACAGCAGTTGGCGGATTTATTTCAATTCCTTTTTATCCTGTACCATTAACTCTTCAAGTTTTTTTTGTTTTACTATCAGGCGCAATTTTAGGGAAAAAATTAGGTGCGCTAAGTCAGATGGTATATCTTGGTCTTGGAATCATCGGAGCCCCAGTATTTCATAATTTTACTGGAGGGATAGGAATACTATTTGGACCAACAGGTGGATTTCTTCTTGGATTTATACTGGGAGCTTATATTTCTGGTTTATTATATGAAAGATTTAATAAGGATCTTATTCGATTTTTTGGACTTATAACATCTTTAGCTCCAATTTATTTCATTGGAATATTATGGCTTTCATTTATCACAACTATACCAATTGAAAAAGCTATTTTAGTTGGGGGTATTCCTTTTATTCCTGGGGACATTGTAAAATCTATAATGACACTTCTAATTGAGAAAAAAGCAAAAAAATATCTAAAATTAAATTTATAAATCAATTATAATAATTTTCAATTTAATCCTCAAATTTTGGAGGAAAGGTCATATTACATAACTTTTATAAATACATTTATAAATTAATCCTTATAAATTATCTTATAATCTTGGGGGTATCATTTGTCAGAATCTAAATTAGATAAGTATAAAATGACTGTCCAAAATGTCGTTACTTCTGCTAACTTATTTAATAGGATTGATTTAGTTAAGGCTGCAAGTTCTTTAGACAACATAGAATATGAACCTGAACAGTTTCCTGGAATGGTTATCCGGCTCGATGAACCAAAAACTGCCACATTAGTTTTTGGAAGCGGTAAACTTGTATGCACAGGTGCTAAATCCCCTGAAGAATCAAGAAGAGCTATATTCAAAATAATAGAAATTTTGAGGGATTACGGAACTCCAATGGAAAAAGATCCAGATATAGTCGTACAGAATATAGTGGCTTCTGGAGACCTCGAGATGAAACTAAATCTTGATGATATTATTTTAACTTTACCAAATTGCGAATATGAACCAGAGCAATTTCCTGGATTAATATATCGATTAAAAGAACCAAAAGTCGTTTTACTACTTTTTGGAAGCGGGAAAGTAGTTTGCACAGGAGCTAAATCTGAAGGCGACGTTATTAAAGCGATTGAAAGAGTTAAAAAATCACTAATTGAAGAAGGATTAGCTTAAATTTCAACTTATGTTCTTATTTTATTGAATATTATTGCCTTTAAATAATATTTTCTGGCATAGAAAATCCAAGAATTCATAAATAAGAGTAAGGGACACCTATAACCAGGTACCCTGCAGTGGCAAGCAATGCAACAATCATAGCACTCATAACATTTGCATAAATAAGTCCATTAACTACTTTTTTTGTAGGGCCAATGATTTCAATCATCTCATTTTTGTATTGATCAGGGATTATTCTTGCTAAGTATTCTTCAATTTTTTCTTTTTCATTCAAAAAATAGTACAATGATAAGAATAGAACTGCAATATTCATTAAGAATAAAGGGAGTTCACTCATAGTGTTTGAAAAGAAATCTGAGATATTGAGTATCCCTGGAAAAATCTCAGATATTAATCCATAAAATGGACTGTTATGTACATCCACTCCAATTAAATCAAAAATTGTAGTTGGTGATTCTTTCTTTAAAGTTTCAGTAACAAAAGTTAGCTGTTCTATGGCCTTAAAGAATCCATATAGCAAAACTAGGAGAAACGGGGCAGATATAAATAAAGTGGTAAGAGCTGCTGAAATGCCGCTCCTCTTAATTCTATTGAATATATAATCATAAACTGGAGAAAAGGCGTAAGAGAATATTAAACCTCCAATTATACCCGGAATTATAGGATAAATGAGGTATACGCCCATTAATAATATCAAAGCCGTAATGAATATTTTAATGTAAGTTATCCTATCCATAAAATTTATTACAATTTGTCCTTTTTAAACATTGGTAGAAATTTAAATTAACTATAGATAAATAATCAGAATTAGGAAGAATCTTTCTTTGCCTTTTTATCCTTGATCATTTTAAGTCTATAGGTATTTTCTCTTTCAAGTTCTTCTAATCTAAATACAATAAATTTTTTCTGTGATTCTAATTTAGGGATTATTTTTGATTCTAAGGCATTTACCCTTCTCTTTGTTACTTCTATTTCATTCAAGACTTTTTTTAAAGTTGATTCTGCTTCGACTGCTTTGGCGACATACTCCAGTACTTTTTCATATTCTCCTACTGTTTCATCAATTTTTGAAGAAGTTGATAAAATACTATACCCTCTCTCTTTGATGCCAGTTTTAATCGATAAATCTGATATTTTTGGTACTGAAACGCCCATAATATTTTTACTTGATAAATAGAACTCTGGAGTTCCTTTTTTAATCAAAGCACACGATTCAACAGATACCTCTCCTTCGAAAGCTAGAGTCATCCCTAAGTATTTGTTTGCCACTTCAAAACTTTTTTCAAGAGTCTCTTGAGCCTCTTTAGCATTATCAACCATATCAAAAAGGTTCATCACTAAACCGTCTCTTTTCTTTTTTAATATGGTATAACCTGTTTTGGAAAGTTTAATTTTCCTTTGAAGTTTTATTAGTTCAGATCTCGTCGGTTTTATTTGGGGCATTCTTAAATCGCCTCATGTACTTTTCTATTAGTTCATCGCTTACTCTAAGCAGTTTTTCTTCAGGAAGCTTAGATAGTATTTCCCATGCTAAATCTAGAGAATCTTCTATTTTTCTATTTTCATTTGTTTTTTGAGCTACATATTTTTTTTCAAATGCATCGGCAAACTCTAAGAAGAGTTTATCAGATTCGGAAAGTGACTCTTTTCCAACTATAGATACAAGTCCTCTAAGATCTTTTCCTTCCGCATATGCTGCATAAAGTTGATCAGATACAGATTTATGGTCTTCACGTGTTCTTCCTTTCCCTATTCCTTTACTCATTAGTCTAGATAGAGAAGGTAAAACGTCGATTGGGGGGTATATACCTTTTCTTTGAAGATCTCTGGATACTATGATCTGTCCTTCAGTGATATAACCAGATAAATCAGGGATTGGATGAGTAATATCATCACCAGGCATTGTAAGTATTGGGACTTGGGTTACTGAACCATTTTTGTCTTGAATTCTTCCAGCTCTTTCATAAATAGATGCAAGATCAGTATACATGTAACCTGGATATCCCCTTCTCCCAGGGACTTCTTCCCTAGCAGATCCTATCTCTCTTAAAGCTTCACAATAATTTGTCATATCTGTCATAATTACCAGAAGATGCATGTCATAAGTAAATGCCAAAAATTCTGCAGTTGTTAATGCTATTCTTGGAACAATAAGCCTTTCAATTGATGGATCTGAAGCAAGATTAAGAAATACTATTCCTCTTTCTAATGCACCTGTTTTCTCAAAATCATTAATGAAATATTTAGCTTCTTCTTCGGTAATACCCATCGCAACAAATATTACGGCAAAACTTTCTTTACAATCTAATACTGTAGCTTGTCTTGCAATTTGAAGTGCAAGTTGATTGTGAGGCAATCCTGAGCCGGAGAATATTGGAAGTTTTTGTCCTCTAATCAATGAGTTCATCCCATCAATTGCAGAGATTCCTGTCTGAATAAACTCGTGTGGTGGAGCCCTTTTGTAAGGATTAATCGGAAGACCATTTATATCTAGCCTAGCTTCTGGAATAACTTTAGGCCCTCCGTCCAATGGATCTCCTGAACCCGAGAATATTCTACCCAACATATTATGGGAAACTGGGACTCTAAGAACATCACCAGAAAATTTAACATATGTGTTCTTATCGATATTTCTTGTTCCTTCAAATACTTGAACAACTACTTTATCCCAAGAGGTATCTAATACCTGCCCTCTTTTAACTTCTCCACTAGGCAAAGTAATTGTAACGTGCTCGCCATATCCAATGCTCTCTGTTTTTTCTAGAAATATTAAAGGCCCTGTTACTGAAGTAATTGTTTTGTATTCTTTCAAATTATCAGGCCTCCCCTAAAAGCTGCTTGAATTCCTTTGACATGTTTTCATTAATTGAAGTAATCTTGCTCTCGAAATCTTTTCTATATCTAACTTTAGAGATATCAACCCTTGATTCAAGTTTGAGTATCTTTTCTAATTCATAGCCCTTTTCAATTGCATTGTTTCCAAGTCGAGAAAATCTGATGATTGCATTTAAAAGAGCAAACTGTCTTTTTAACGAATGAAATTCATCGACTTCATGATAAGAATCTTGTTGTAAAAAAGTCTCTCTTAACATTCTAGAGATTTCTAACAAAAACTGCTGATCGGGAGGTAATGCGTCTGCACCAACAAGTTGAACTATCTCTTGTAACTCTGCTTCTTTTTGGAGTATTTCCATAGTTTCCGATCTGACTCGATCCCAATCGACAGATATATTCGCTTCAAACCATTCTTTTAGCGTATCATAATAAAGTGAATAAGATTCAAGCCAGTTTATAGCTGGAAAATGTCTTTTTTGAGAAAGGTTAGAATCGAGTGCCCAGAATGTTTTAGTAATTCTAAGGGTATTCTGAACTACTGGTTCTGAGAAATCACCGCCGGGTGGCGAAACTGCCCCTATTACGGTTACAGATCCAACTTTTCCACCAAGAGTTATTACTCTACCTGCCCGTTCATAAAAGCTTGAAAGTCTTGAAGAAAGATAAGCGGGATACCCCTCTTCACCGGGCATTTCTTCTAATCTTGAAGAAATCTCTCTCATAGCTTCCGCCCATCTAGAGGTAGAATCTGCCATTAATGCTACATCATACCCCATATCCCTATAATATTCTGCTATAGTTATACCAGTATAAATCGAAGCTTCTCTTGCTGCTACTGGCATATTAGAAGTATTAGCTATCAAGACGGTTCTGTTCATTAAAGGTCCACCAGTTACAGGATCAACTAATTGAGGGAATTCAGTCAGCACATCTATCATTTCATTTCCTCTTTCTCCACAACCTATGTAAACAACAACTTTAGTATCACTCCATTTAGCAAGTTGTTGCTGAGTAACGGTTTTACCGCTTCCAAATGGCCCAGGTATTGCAGCAGTTCCACCTTTCGCTAGAGGAAATAAAACATCGATAATACGCTTGCCCGTAACTAAGGGAACTGTAGGCATCATTTTCTCTTTAAAAGGTCTTGGAACTTTTACTGGCCACCTCTGATACATTTTTATTGTAGCTCCATTATGAAGTTTGCACAATACTTCTTCTACAGTATAATTTCCTTTTTCAGAAATTTCTACTATTTCTCCAGATATATTTGGTGGAGACATAACAAGGTGTTTTGTATACTCGTTTTCATTTACATAACCAATTACATCGCCAGGAGATAATTTATCTCCTTTTTTCTTTGAAGGGAAGAATTCCCATTTCTTCTCTCTATTGATCCCAGGAGCTTCAGCACCGCGCTTAATGAATTCACCCATTATATTGGAAAGCTCAGGAAGTGGTCTTTGAACACCATCATAAATTGAACCTAATAATCCCGGACCTAATTCAACTGACAATGGCATTCCGGTAGTAATTGCTTCATCACCTGGTTTTAATAAGGAAGTATCTTCATAAACTTGAATAATAGTTTTTTCATTTTCAATTTCTATTACTTCGCCAAATAATCCTTCCTGCCCCACCTTAACTAGCTCATTCATTTTCGCATCAAGATTTAATACTGTAACAACTGGCCCAGACACCCGATAAATAATACCTTTATTTTCCAAGTTAATTACCCCAAAGATCCACTCCAATCACATGCCTTATTTTGTCTCTTAATATGTCACTTAATTTTTCACCTAATACAATAACAGTAGGAACGACTGACGTATCTACTCTCAATTTAGTTTTTGTTGAAAGTTTTTTGTAATATTCAGGTTGAATAATAATAATTCCAATTTCTTTATCTCGAAACATTTCAATTAGTTTATCTTCAAAATCTTGATCATTAATTATTTTTCTAGTTTTATTTATTCCAAGTAGTTTAAATCCTAAAATGAACTGGTCGTCACCTATCACTCCAAATTCCATCAGATCACCAAGCTCTGTTCAATTATTTTGCTTTCAAGATTAGATGCCTTGCCCCGAGATATTTTTCTAATATTTTCAACTTCTATCTTTTTAGAAATAATATAGTGGAGGACAGGAATAATAGTAAGATGCCCACCCTTAAATTGTTTTTTTGCACATCCCATTAGAAATTTTTCTAGTTCTTCTTCTACATTAAAAAGTGTTATTTCTGATAAATAAGGTTCTATAATCTGACCATAAGGAGTTTTTTTAATTTCATTTAAGAATTCCGTATTTGAATGTCTTAATAATTTTCCTAATTTTTCTAAATCAAAATAAAGCCCGCCATCAATTACA
The DNA here is from genome assembly GCA_002070965.1 of Firmicutes bacterium ADurb.Bin080. Lineage (GTDB taxonomy): Bacteria > Bacillota > Clostridia > Christensenellales > DTU072 > MWEH01. The sequence continues at coordinate 7,136 of MWEH01000039.1, forward strand.
TTTTTTTGTTCTTCTTCTATTGTGAATCCATATCTTCTCATTCTCATAACATTTCTTAGATTGGTAATATCTATTTCCATTTTGATAAAATTAACAAAAACAGATTTTTTATTTTTATGAAATTTTTCAAGTATATTTTTATAGTAATTTATATATAGTTCTGATTCAATATCTGCTATTTCTTTTGATTCATCTAAGAAACTAAATTCTTTAAGTTTTTTTAATTTTTGAATTACTTCTTCATACGTTGATAGGTTACCCAAGGACAAAATATAATTAAATGACAACTCTCCTATAGGGATAAGGGTCTTTTCTATTTCTTTTGGGGAGACTTCTGCAAATTTACCTCTTAGTATAGATATAATATTATGAATGTCCCATCTTTTTAAAACTGCAAAGGCGAAAGTAGCAGCCTTTTTTCCGCCCATTTCCAAAATTTTATTGTAAGTATTCGCTAGATTTTGATTTAAAACACGTTCTATTAAATCAATGCCCCTATATTCTCTTGATAAAGAATCTATTTCTTCCTTGTATTCATATTCTCCAATGTATCTTGCTATTTGAGAAACTTCCATATTCAAGAGTTTCATATAAGTATCTTTCTTGAACACTTTGCTCTCCATGGCTCTAACTCTAGTATTGAGATAACTATAATTAGTCTCTTCCAGAATATAATTAGAGAATGTTACATTGGAATCCATATTCCGTCTCACCCAATAAGATATCCCTTATCTCCCTTAGATTGTTATTAAAAATAGATTCAAGTATTGAATCAAAAGTAAATTCTTCTCTTATTTTTCCAGAGTCGTCTTCTGTTAAAATTCCGCCCATACAGATAACATTGCCCTTATATTTATCTTTAACAATTTTTTTTACGTATTTCTCATCTATTTCATTTGAATAGATATTTGAAAGTGTTGCTACAGATATTAATTTATTTAATATTATCTCCCTTTTCTCTGGCTCCAACTTCTCTAATCTATTTTTAGCTTCGATTAATACTACTTCAAGAATGTCTTGTTCCATTCTAAGTCTTTTTCTTTTTATTTCAAGGTTAGTTCTAGAAGTTTCTGTTTTGGCGAGTAAGGATATTTTAATTGCGACAGCTTCTTTTTTTTTCTCTTTCAATTTATCAATTGATTCATTAATTTCGCTTAGTTCTGTATTCCTTTTTTCATCTAATTCAATAGTATATTGTTTAGCAATTTTCTTAGCATCCTCTATGATTGCCTTTGATACTGTACCAACACTCATTTAATTCCTCCACCTATAGAACTTGTGGCAATACAACGAAAAGTAGAACTAACGCTACTGTAAGTCCAAAGATAACTATAGTTTCAGGTATTACTGTTAATACTAATCCTTTACCGAAAAGTTCTTCCTTTTCAACCATTGCCCCTACAGCTGCCGACCCAATATGTTTTTCAGCCCATGCTGCTGCAAATCCTGTAACTGCAACTGAAATAGCGGCGCTCAAAACTACAACTATTACTGCTAATTCTGCCATTATATCACCTCTTCAATATTTTGTACCGAATGGTTTAAACTTTATACCTCCACCTTCATAGAATTTTGTAAAAAATTCAACATAATGTAATCTCAATGCATGTAAGAAGCTTGCTAGTATCCCAAGCATAATATTACCTACATGCCCAACTATAAGGATTATGTACCCCAATGGAATAAAAACTCCGCCTTTTGGGATAACTATATCCATTACAATGCTATTTATAACTATAGCAATTCCAACTGAAGAAAGTCCTATTGCCATAAGTCTAACATAAGAAAGAATATTACTCATTATGCCAAATATTTCAATTAGGCCTATAAATCCCTCTCCAAGTAACAATAATATTATAGATATTACGAGAAGCCCTCCACCAAGATAAATCAATGCCTGTGAAAAGAAACTACTTATAACAATGACTATGAAAGAAATTATTAGAATAATCCAACTTCCTTTTTCTAATATAGCTTCTTTTATACCATGAGCTTTTTTTATATTAATAAATCCAAGTATAAGCCCTAACAAAATATGTAACACTCCTATGCTTATCGATAAAATTAGGACTGGCATAAAATCAACTATTCTATCTATGATAGGCATGTGTATCCCGAATATTTCTTCTATTTCTAAAAGGTGAAATATATCAAATCCAAAAAATTCGCCATCGATTAAACCAAATGCTATTGTGTATAAACTTGAATATTCTAGGATTCCAAGGAGCATTTTCCATCCTTCAGTTTTAAATTTCTTTTTCAATAATAAAGAACTCAAGAAGATAATTAATCCATATCCAATGTCCCCTAACATGATACCATAAAATAGTGGAAATGTAATAAATATGGCAAATGTTGGATCTATTTCTCTACTTTTAGGATATTCAAATAAATCTAGTAGTAATTCAAATGGTTTTACTGGAGAAGGGTGTTTAAACTCAACAGGAATTGATTCTTGATCACTATATCTAACTTTCTCTAAATGAACACGATCACCAAATTTATTCTTTATAGTTTTTTGAAGTGGATTAAATTTATTTTCAGAAATCCATCCTTCAACTAAAAAAGTATTTGTTGATGTAGTAAATCTTAATGGAGCTTCCATTTTATCTATTTCTGAAGATAAGAAATCCTCATATTGAAGAAAGTGAGAAGATTTTTCTTTTATTAATAATTCAAGTTTATCATTATAGATCTTTTTTTGATTTTCAAGATCTGATTTAGAAGTTATAATATTATTGAAGGATTTAAGAAAACTTTTATCAAGACCTATATCTTCAATATCAGATAAAGTTTTCAGTTTGCCTATTTCAATTATAACAGAGTTAAGTTTTGATATCTTTTCATTCAATGATTTAATTTCTTTTTCTGTCTTTAGAACGTCAATTTCAAGCTCTCTTGTAAATTCTCTTTTTGTATATGTCTCTTTAATATTCTCGGGCCTAATATCAAAAGAGCTAAGAATAGAACGTATAGATAACAAAATTTCTGAGTATTTTGAAACTTCCCCAAGAGGTTTTCCTATTTGAAATGTATCATTCTGCTCTTTAAAATCTATTATATGGATTATCTTTAATGAATGAAGAATATCAATGGTATCCTTCATTAAATCTTTAGTACCAAGTAGTGCTATTTTAATCATTCTTTCGTTCGAGAGCATTTATGTACACCATAAATTTTTCAATAATAAAATCAACTGCTTTCTCTTTTTTATCAATTGCTTTCTCTCTGACTTTTTCAATTTCTATTGTGCCCTCTGAGATTGCTCTTTGTTTTTCCATAGTAATTCTGTCTGATTCTATGCGGAGGTAATTTTCTATCTCCAAATCAAGCTCTTGTTTCTTTGTTTCAAGTAGTTTTTCCATCTCTGACCCTAGTTCAACTAAATTTTTTTTGTGGTTTTCTTCTGCGTCTGCGAGAATCTTTTTTGATTTCTCCTCTGCCTTTTTTATCTCTTGAAGTATCTCTTCTTTTTCCATCTGATCACTACTTGAAAACTTACTTTAGTTAAGAAAAAATCCTTTATATATGTTTCTACTTGGGATGCTAACGGGGATAGCTGCTCTTCTACCTGTAATAGGTCCATGGACAATATTCTTACCTATAGGATTCTATTACCTCTTAACAGATAACATATTCCAGGGTTTAGCAGTATTAACATATGGGGTAATAACTTTATTCTTCCTTTATAATTTCTATATTTTTCCAAAACTAGGCGGTAATAAAGCTCAGTTACATCCATTCATAGTCTTAGTTGGATTTTTAGGAGGCGCTTACGTATTTGGTGCAATGGGTATTCTATATGGCCCCATAATTCTTGGATTACTTAAAGGTTTAGCTGAAGGAACATTTAAAGAACCAACTAAAAGAAAGTTTTTTAAATTATAAAAGGCCTTTCTTTCTGTTGATTTATATGGATGATTCAATATTTTCAGAGACTGCAAAGAGGGTTAAAGCGTCAGAAATTAGAGAGATTCTTAAGCTTACTCAAAAACCAGGTATAATATCTCTTGCAGGAGGTCTTCCAAATCCTCAAACTTTTCCTTTGGAAGAAATAAAAAAGATCGTAAATGATGTTTTAAGTTCAAATAACAATGGCCTACAATATGGACTTACTGAAGGGGATCCAGAATTAAGACAATATATAGCCAAGATGATGTGTAAATATAGTATAACTTGTACCCCTGAAGACATTCTAATTACTAATGGTTCACAACAAGGTCTTGACTTAGTTTCAAAGATTTTAATTAATCCAGGAGACATAGTTATAGTTGAAGCTCCAAGTTATCTTGGTGCGTTAAGTGCATTTAGATCTTACCTATGTGATTTTGTCGATGTTCCATCTGATGATCAAGGGATAAGGACAGATCTATTAATCGAAACACTTGAGACATTACACGAAAATGGGAAAAAGGCAAAAATATTATACTTAGTTCCAAATTTTCATAATCCTACAGGTATTACTACTAGTGAAAAGAGAAGAAAAGAAATAATTAAAATCGCTAATGATTACGATCTCGTCGTAATTGAAGATAATCCTTATGGAGAACTTAGATACGAAGGGGAGCATCTTAAAGCAATAAAATCATATGATACCGAAGGTCGAGTCATATACTTAGGGACATTCTCAAAAATACTCGCACCAGGATTCAGGATTGCATGGGCAGCTGGTAGTGGAGAACTTATTAAAAAGATGGTAATTGCAAAACAAGCAGTAGATTTACACACAAATACATTTGGTCAGAGAATAGCAGCCATTTACACCAAAAACTACTTAGACAACCATCTAGTAAAAATACTCAGTTTTTATAAAAATAAAAGAGATGTTATGCTATCCGCATTGGACGAATATATGCCAAAAGAATGCAAATGGACAAGACCAGAGGGGGGTATGTTCAATTGGATAGAGTTACCTGAATATATAGATACAAAAGAAATGTTTACAGATGCAATTAATTCAAATGTTGCTTATGTAATTGGAAGCGCTTTTTATAAAGAAGACAATCTAGGTAGAAATACAATGAGATTAAATTTTTCATTCCCTACAGACTCAGAAATAGACCTAGGTGTGAAGAGGCTTTCTGAGGTTATCAGGAGATGGATTTAGTGAAGACTCTCGTCGCCTTGATATCTACAGGGAAGGGAACTTGGGGACATGTAGGTAGACTAATTTCTGAAGAATGGGATAAGATAATCATTGTAACAAATGATTTTGGAAGAGAAAAATTTAATCCCAGTAAAGAAGTAGATTGGATAGTAGTAAATCCTTCCATGCCTATTGAAAATATTAAAAATGCCATTAGGGATAGACTTCCAAAGGAAATAGGCGACGAAATTTATGTTAGCTTGATTTCAGGGTCAGGGAAAGAACACATGGCCCTACTTTCCCTCTTGAAAGACATGGATAAAGACTATAGATTTGTATCTCTCACAATGGAAGGAATAGGATACTTCTAAAGGTGTGAGTAAATGAGAATATATTTACCTTACAAGAAAGATAAATTAATGGTAGAAATACCAGATAAGAATATACTTGGTATTGTAGAACCAAAAGAAGTAAAGGGTTCTGCAAAAGAGAATGTATTAAAGAAAGCTGTTGAAAATCCAACTAAGGCTATGTCTTTAAGTAATTTTCTCAGAAAACATAATAAAATACTATTCTTGATTAACGATGGCCAAAGACCTACACCAACTAAAAAAATCTTAGATACAATATATCCAATAATGAAACCTTACATGAATAAAATAGAATTCATGATAGCCACGGGTTCGCATAGAGTTCCAACAGAAGAAGAATTTAATAATATCTTTGGACCATATTACCCAGAATTTAAACCGAAGATATCTATCCATGACTCCAGAAATGATCAAGTTCTTGAATACATTGGAAAGACTTCAAGAGGAACTGAATTATATATTAATAAAAAAGTACTAGAAAGCGATGCCATAGTTACGATAGGCTCTTCTGAACCTCATTATTTTGCAGGGTATACGGGTACTAGAAAATCATTTTTGCCAGGCGTATCATCAATTAAAACGATAACAGCAAATCATAAACATGCACTTCACCCAAATTCAAAAACATTATCTCTAAAAGGAAATCCTGTTCACGATGATATGGAAGACGCAGTAAGAGAAATAATGAAATTGAAACCAAATGTTTTTGCAATAAATGTTGTGGCTGATGGCGAAGGAAATATATTTGATGCTCAGGCCGGAGACATATTAGAGATATTGTATAAATCAGCAAAAGCAGTTGACGAATTATTTTGTGTTCCAGTTCCAGGAAAAGCAGACATTATTATATCTGTTGCACCATATCCAATGGATGTTAGCTTATATCAATCTCAAAAGGCAATAGAGAATACTAAACTAGCATTAAAAGATGGGGGAATTCTAATCCTTGTTTCAAGTTGCAGAGACGGCATTGGGGATAAGACATTCTATGATTTATTAAAAGATAACGATACTCCTGAAGAAGTAATTAAAGCTACTGAAAAGAATTATATATTGGGGTATCATAAAGCTGCAAAAATAGCTGAACTTGTAACATGTGGGCAGATATGGGCTATAACTGACCTTGAAGATAAAATTTTAGAACAAATTTTCATAGTGCCCCATAACTCTCTTCAAGATTCAATAAATAAGGCTTTATCTGAAAAAGGCAAAGATGCCAAAGTTTTAATCTTCTTAGATGGAAGCTCTACTGTTCCTTTAGTACAATAATTTATTATTTTTTTATTTAAGATTTGGGAATAAATAGGTATAGATTCCGGAAAATACTTTTATTGAAAAGAAAAACATATAAAACAAAGACAATCAAATCACCTGAATTCACATGGATAAGGACAAAAAAATACTACTGTGGCTCATCGCAGGTTCAAGAGGGGGTATAAATAGGGCTTTGATACTGAAATATATTGTTTCTAGCCCTTCTAATGCTAATAGAATATCTATTGCCACAGGTATCGAGTATAAAACAGTCCAACATCATTTAAGCATATTAGAGAAAAATGGTCTTTTGTCCTCAATAGGAGATAAATATGGGAAGACCTATTTTGCATCAGAATTACTTGATAAAAATTTAGAGGCGTTTAATGAAATCTGTAAAGATATGGGGTTAGATAATAATGATTTTAAAGACAAATAAATATTTTGGATTACTTGGAATTGGATTTTTACCTAAAATCCTAGCTCAAAATGGCATTTGTGAAACAACAACTTGTAGCATATGGGAAAAAAGCTATGTCCTCCAAGTAAAATATGCACTTTCTTTAATTAATATATTCTTGATACTAGTTGTTTTTGTACTTTATGCAAATATATACAGAAAAACAAAATCCCCCTTTTCATTAGGCCTGTCCATCTTCTCTTTAGCATTTCTTTTAGATATCTTAACCTCTAGTCCATTATTTCAAGCAATTTGTGGATTTAGGTCTAGTGGATTAGGTCCATTTCTGATTGTACCTGATTTGTTCACCACAGTGGCTTTGGCTATATTGGTTTACCTCACAACAAAATAGGAATAATAATATTAAATTTTATTTAGAAAGGCTTATAAAAACTTGATAAGATAATATGATATTTAAGGTGATTTTTAGATGGACGCCCCAAAACCATTAATTGTACAAGGAGATAGGTCAATGTTCTTAGAGGTAGCAAACCCTCTATACGAAGATGCAAGAGATGACATTTCTAGATTTTCTGAATTAGAGAAGAGTCCAGAGCATATACATACCTACAGGCTGTCCGATTTATCCCTTTGGAATGCCGCAGCTGCAGGGCTTACGAGTGAAGAAGTAATTAATATAATTTTGAAATATTCGAGATATGATATTCCGTCAAATGTTATTACGGATATAAAAGATATAATGTCTCGTTTCGGACGACTTTCATTAAAAAAAGTGAAAGAAGATCTAGTCCTTTTTTCTGATGATGAAATTCTTATCAAAGAAATTCAGAACAATGAGCATGTAAAAGCACATGTCCTTGAAATTATTGATAATAATACTCTTAAAGTAAATCCAAAGAGTAGAGGATTCTTAAAACAAGATTTGATTAAAATTGGTTGGCCTGCTCTTGATTTGGCGGGATATGAAGAAGGAGATCCTTTAGAGATTAATATTCTTAACACTACCCGAAGTGGAAATAGCTTCCATTTGAGGAAATATCAAGAAGATGCAGTAAATGTGTTCTATCGAGGCGGAGGAGTAGAAGGTGGAAGCGGTACTATCGTCTTGCCATGTGGTGCGGGTAAAACTGTTATAGGTATAGGTGTTTTGACAAAAGTTAAGACTAATACCCTAATTACTTGTCCTAACGTAATTGCTGTTAGACAATGGATTGAAGAGATTCTAGATAAAACTGATTTACCCAGGGAAAAGATTGGAGAATATTCTGGTGAAGTAAAAGAAATAAGGGATATCACGGTAACGACTTATCAAATTTTGACTTACAGAGGAAAGAAGGACGATGAATTTACACACTTTGATATATTTGATAAAAAAAATTGGGGCCTAATAATATATGATGAAGTCCATTTACTTCCTGCTCCTGTATTTCAAGTTACTGCCCATATCCAGTCAAAAAGGAGACTTGGTCTAACAGCTACTTTAGTTAGAGAAGATGGAAGAGAGAAAGATGTTTTCAGTCTTATTGGTCCTAAGAAGTTTGATATGCAATGGAAGAATCTAGAAAAACAAGGGTGGATTGCAGAAGCAATATGCTATGAAATAAGAGTACACATGCCTGAAAAATCTAGAATTACTTATGCTACCTCAGACGATAGAAACAAATATAGGATAGCTGCAGAAAACCCGTTCAAATATGAAATTGTTAAGAGAATTATAGACTTCCATAAAAATGATCGAATATTAATCATTGGAATGTATTTAGAGCAACTAGAAAAAATTGCTGAATCTCTAAAAGCACCCTTAATAACAGGTAAAATCCCAAATAAGGAAAGAGAAAGAATTTACTCTGATTTTAGAAAAGGTAAAATTAATATTCTTGTGGTATCAAAGGTCGCAAACTTTGCAATTGATCTCCCTGATGCAAATGTGGCAATTCAAGTTTCAGGTACTTTTGGTTCAAGGCAAGAAGAAGCTCAAAGATTAGGAAGGATATTGAGACCTAAAAAAGATGGATCTTCGGCTAAATTTTATTCAATTGTAACAAAAGATACAAGGGATCAAGAATACTCCTCTAACAGGCAAATATTCCTAACTGAGCAAGGTTATAAATATGTTATAGTTGATGATCATAATATGGATTGTATATTGAAGTGATAGCATGATTGAATGTACAATAGACAGTGGGGCATGTGGTTTTATAACAAAAGTCAAAGTAAAAAGAAAAGGACTAGGATTTAAAGTAGAACTCAAAACTAATTGTAAATTGCTTGAAAAATATGCGGAAGATATTGAAAGCTTAGACAAGGATGTAGTATTCAAAAAAATGCCAATTAACCCAGTCTACCAAAAGGCAGATATCTTACATGCAGTATGTCCAGTTCCATGTGGTATTCTAAAAGCATGCGAAGCCGAGGGTGGATTTGCAATAAAAAAGAGTATAAAAATTGATTTGGAAGAAAAAGAAGAATAAAAATATTTATTTTATTATCCTATTTTAATTCCTCCAATACCCCCACCACCGCTTGATGGCATAAATGGCGCAAGCCATTGGGCAAGTGACTGTGCACATCTTGTTTGCATCAAAACTTTCCCATTACCGGAAACATTTGCAATAAGTCCTTCTCCACTTAAGATGGTGGATTTCCAACTACCTCCAGCTCTTTCTACATTATATGTAATTCCACTGGAAAAAGCTACAAGATGTCCGGTATCAACTTTGAAAGACTCTCCTTTTAGCTCTTTTTCAATTAAGGAACCATAATTAGTTATAAACAGATCTCCGACTCCATCAGTTTTTAGGAAGAACAATCCCTCCCCTGAAACTAATCCTTTGAGTCCTTGGAATTTAGTGTCTATAGTAATCTCTGGTGAAGAGCACATATATGCCCCCCTCTGTAAGAACCATGTTTCACCTTTCATTTTTAGATGGGTTATATCCCCTGGGTAACCTGGTGCAAAACTAATAGTTCCGGGACCATTACTGGTATAAGTATTCATAAATAGAGATTCTCCACCAAGAACACCTCTTTTGAGAGCGCCTCCGATTCCACCTTTCATTTCAGTTTTCAAGCTGACGTTGGAGGACATCGTTACCATTGCTCCAGCTTCTGCTACTATTGACTGTCCGCTCTTTAAGTTTATATTCAAGATACTAAATACTGGTTTATCTTTTATTTCAAAATCGTATCCTTGGCCTCCAACACTGGAGAAACCAGGATTAGCATCACTAGAACCAAACTTTGCACCGCATCCGGTACAGAATTTGCTTCCATCTGGATTCTGTGAACCACAACTTGGGCAAAATGCCATTAAATCACCATTTTATATAATTAGTTCTGTATTTAAATAGTTTTTGAAAGGTTGATCTTTTTATAATTTGAAAACATTTAAAAACTGAGAATATTGATTATTTCTAGATTAAAATGATCAAAGTAAAGATATATGCAGAGTATAAGGATATGATAGGTAAAAATGAAATAGAAATACCTTGCAAAGAAATGACCTTTAAAGAAGTTGTCGAATTTATTACTTCTAAATATTATTCTGATTTTATTAACGTAGCAATCCAAAATGGGAAAATAAATGAATATATGCTTGTAATGGCGGATGATAGAATGCTTACCTCAATTGATGAAACAATAAAAGAAGGAGAAACATTAAAAATCTTAGCTACGGCTCATGGAGGTTAATATAGTTCTTTATTTAATAAAAAAATAATTTAATTCTTCTAGGAATTGTTATAAGTTATATATCGACTTTATTTAAGATTTAAAGTTATAATATAACTTATTTTTTTGCCCCGTGAAACAATTAAAGCCGAAACTTTAAAATATATACCTATGTATCGACATATGATAAAGATGAGGGTATGGATTGACATATCAAATACGCCCCATGTGAACTTCTTTAAAGGGGCCATAAAGACACTTGAATCAAGTGGGCATGAAGTTTTTGTTACTTCTAGAGACTTTGATGGTCTTTCACCTCTTTTGAATATGCATAAGATAGACCATACTGTTGTTGGAAAACACGGTGGATTCTGTAAAAAATCAAAGTTAGTTGAAAGTTCAAAGAGAATTCTTGAGCTTTCTGAAATTATTAGTAACCAGGAGATTGATCTTGCCTTATACAAGCATTCTGTTGAAGGTGCGAGAGTTTCTTATGGTTTGGGAATACCCTCAATCTGTGTACTTGATAATGAAACTGCAGTGGCTCAAAATAAGCTCATGTTACCCTTATCTACTAAAGTCATAGCTCCTGATGCAATTTCTTTAGAAGAAATAACGAAGTATGGTGTTGACCCGACGCAAGTTATTCGTTTTAATGGTTTTTGTGAAATGGCCAATGTTTCTGATTTTAAATATGATGATTCTTTTATCTCTCAATTAGGCCTTTCTGAGGACAAACTAACTATAGTGATGAGACCAGAACCTGTAAAGGCAAATTACTATAACGGAAATAAAGACAAGACTATAATTAGAGCAATATTAGAAAAAACAAAAAATCTTAAAGATTTTCAATTTGTCGTCTTCCCAAGATTTGAGGAGCAAAAATCTGTTTTTAACTACGATAATGTCATAATTCCTGAAGAACCAGTTGATGCCTTGAGTCTTATGAGTTACTCTGACCTTGTAATCAGCGCTGGAGGGAGCATGAACAGGGAAGCTGTTGCTCTTAACACGCCTGCCTTAACTACATATCCTGAAAAACTCCTAGCAGTCACAAGAAAAATGATAGAATTAGGTTTGAAAGTTCACTTATTAGACCCTGAGAAAATTACTAATTTCATTGAGAAAGATAATAATCTTGAACAATATCATGAAAATAATAAAAAGATTATTTCTAAACTAGAAAATCCCATTGATGTCATCTCAAGAGAAATAAAAATATTAGGAATTTAATTAGATTTTATATCATTTCTTATGTTGCCTCTGTAATAAGAAGCAAATATTCCTATAAATGCCAAGACTGAGAATATTATAAAGGATATTTTAACTGCCGATAGAAAATTAGCGTAGTATTCTGGAGTTATTTCTACCCTACCTATAACAATTGCAAAAACTACCATAGCAATAGCCATACTCAACATTTGTCCTATCAATCTCATTGTCCCTACCATTGCAGAGGCTATTCCATAGAATTTTTTCTCAACAGAACTCATTATGGAATTCATATTTGGAGAGGAAAAAAGAGCATAGCCAAATCCAATTATTATACAATTAATTACTATAAAGATTAAACTAGTTTCTTTCCCTAAAAATGAAAATATCAATAACCCTAGGAAGGTAATTCCCATACCGGTAGTTGCAATTACTCTAGGTTCTATTCTATCTGACATTCTTCCTGCAAAAGGTGAAAAAATAGCCATAATTAAAGGCTGAGATAATAAAATTAATCCTGCTTTTTGAGGCCCAAGTTCTTTGATATACTGAAGATATAAACTGAGTAAAAAGGTGATTCCAAATGTTGCGCTGTAATGTATCAAAGCGGCCATATTAGAAAATGTAAATCCTTTATTATTACTAAATATCTTCATATTGATCAATGGCGAGTTAAACCTAGTCTCCCAGTATGCAAAAATAAGGATAAACAATATTCCAAATACAATAAAAACTAGCCCTTCAATTAATGGAAGAATCGAGAAACCATATACAACTAAAGTTAGGCCCAACCCATATATTAAAGCCCCTATATAGTCCATTTTTTCATTTCTAGCTTCAGCCCATTCCCCCTTAATAAATACAGTAACAAATGCAGTAATTATCCCCATTAATAAGCTTGAAAAGAATATGCTCCTCCAACCTAGATTTTGAGTTAGAATACCTCCAAGAAATGGCCCCATTGAAAGCCCCAAATAAACCGCAGATACAGTAAATCCTATAGCTTTACCTCGTTCACTGATTGGGAAAGCTGAAGTAACTATTGCCACGCTTGTACTAAAGATCATACCGACTCCAATACCTGTCAAAATTCTAGAAAAAAGGAGCAAAGGAATCGAATTGGAAAGACCAGTACTTAAAGAGGCAATGATGAAAATTATAATTCCATAAGAAAATATTTTTTTCCTACCATAAAGGTCAGCTAATCTACCTGAAGGAACTAAGGATATTGCGGCAGCTAAAAGATAAGAAGTTGAGATCCAACTTAACATTACCGCGTCAATATTGAATTCCTTACTAAGTGCAGGCAGTGCTATGTTTACAGATGATCCCATAAATGCTGTTATAAATGAAGCTAAAGATGCAACAAATAAAATATATTGTTTATTATGGCCTTCTTCCATTTAATCCACCATATAATTGAATTATGATTCAAATTTAGTTATAAATTTATCTAACAACTAATTATTAAAAGGATGCCGGTTATCGTTTATATATATATATATACAAATTTTATCTATTTTTCATAATTTATTTTATTATAAATTTTTTTTAACATTATTATGTTTTAATACAAATGTCCACTAAAACCTTATCAAAGTCTTAGCTGATTTATTCATATGCAAAAATCTGGGACTATGGATCTTCCACTGCACGGTGGCAAGGCCCCATATTGGCTTCTAAAAAGAATGAAAAAATTATCAAAGCCAATATTTGAGATTCTAATTTACGAGTATGGAACAGATGGTGTATTAGAAAGGCTTTCTGATCCATTCTTTTTTCAGGCGTTGTCTTGTGTCTTAGCTTTTGATTGGCATTCATCGGGTACAACAACTGTTCTTACTGGAGTGTTAAAAAGTTCAATAAGTCCTGAAGATTTTGGAATTGGTTTTGCTGGTGGAAAAGGAAAACATTCAAAAAATACTTTCTCTGATATTGAAGATATTGGATTAAAATTAGGTTTAACAGATAAAAAAATAGAACGATTGCAATATACTAGCAAGGTCACTGCAAAAGTAGACAGTGCAGCAATCCAAGATGATTTTGACTTATACCATCATGTAGTGATCATATCTGAAAAAGGAAGTTGGAGTGTAGTTCAGCAAGGATTGAATGTTAATGAAGGATATGCAAGAAGATACCACTGGTCAGATAGAAATATTTCTTATGTTGAAGAACCTCACACTGGTATAGTTTCTGACATAGTAAGGACAAAGGTTTTGGATATGACCTCTAAAGAAAGCGCTGAAACAAGAAAAACAATACCTGATATAATTAATGAAGGTCCAGAAAGAGTTAGAAGATTAATCGAATCTTTGAAGGACAAGAATCAAACTTCTTTAACTTCTTTTATGGGGGAAGAAGAGAGTAACTCTATAAAAAATGATGTAGAAACATTTATTCTCCCTAAAAGAGTAAATTGGGATATTCTAAGGGATATATATGAATCTGACTTAAAGAATTTCGAGGACATCCTTGCTTTCAAGGGAATGGGACGTTCTACTATAAAAGGACTTGCACTAGTTTCAGAATTAATTTATGGAACCACCTTATCTTGGAAAGATCCTGTAAAATACTCGTTTGCATTTGGTGGTAAAGATGGTGTTCCACGTCCAGTTAACAGAAAAGGAATGGAAGATGCTGCAAACATTCTTAATGATGTGATTAAGGATGCAAAAATAGGAGAAAGTGAAAAAATAAAATCATTAAAAAATTTAAGAAACTTCCTTGGCCCATATCAGAATTAGATTTTCTGAAATATATAAAAAATAATGGTAGGATTTAAAAATACAACTAATATAAGATATTAAGAGGTTTTATAATGGAATTAAATTTTGAACATGTCAAAGGAGTAAACAAAGGCGATATAAAACTATATGCGCTTAGTACCTGTGGATGGTGTGGGAAGACAAAAGAGCTCTTGAATGATCTTGGGGTTGAATTTAATTACATTTATGTTGATTTATTAGAAGGGGATCCTAGGCAGCAGGCAATAGAGGAAGTAAAAAAGTTCAATAAAAACTGCTCATTTCCAACTATTGTGATTAATAACGAGAAAGCAATAGTGGGATTTAAGGAAAATGAGATAAGGGAGGTATTTTCTTAATGTATGAAAATATGCCCGAAGAAAAAATCAACAAAAAATATGAAATACTAAAAAAAGATGCCCAAGCTGGAGGATACATAATTAACCCTGACGTTGACTTCACAAAAAAACTTGTAAAAGGACTATTAGTAAATGAAGATAGGTATGGATACCAAGCATGTCCCTGTAGAATTTCTACTGGGATAAAACAAGAAGATCTTGACATTATCTGTCCTTGTGATTACCGAGATTCTGACTTAAATGATTATGGTGCCTGTTACTGTGCCCTATATGTTTCTCAAGAAATAGCAGAAGGTAAAAAGAAAGTTGAATCAATACCCGACAGAAGACCAGTTGAAGAGGAAAGAAAAATGCAAAAAGAGAATAAAATAGAAAGCATTAGCTCATTAAAATATCCAATTTGGCGATGCAAGGTATGCGGTTACCTATGTGCAAGAGATAACCCCCCTGAGATATGTCCAATTTGCAAGGCTAAAAAAGATAGATTTGAAAGATTCTTATAATCTATTTAACTTTAACAGATAATACCCAACATACAAAAGTATTCCATTTAGGATTATGCAATAAGTCATTACGCAGAGTATGTATATTCTAAGTGTTCCAATAAAACTGACTAGATTTCCTTTTATGTTTTCATATTCCTGAAGAGACGATTGAATGGTTGAGAAGTCGGTTTTAGCATAATTTAGATTAGTTTTAAGGTCTTCTATGTTATCTATTACAATTTGAATTTGGTCTAAATCATCATTGAAACTGGAAACTAGACTTCCTAACCCAATGCTGTTCAATGTATTGACAAAAGATTTGATCTCATTTATTTTTTGTTTATAAATTTCTGTGTCAATATCATTTAGATACAAGCTGAACTCCTCTAAATTTTCATCTAAATTATCGACATATATTTTCATACTATCTATTTTATCGAAGAGTGGCAACGCCTTTTCATAAGTATAGTTTAGAGTAATCAATGTAAATGAAGATATAGATATTGTAGAAATAAAACCGATTATTGAAATAACAATAAGTATTTTTCCAAGTAATTCTTTATCCATCTAAACACCTTAATACATCCTTTATAGTTGCATTTGTTTTTACCGATACTGGTGAAAAATGAGTAGCAGATGCATTAAACCCTATATCTCCTAATCTTTTTATTAGTTCTTCTGTTTTTGGTATCTTAGTTTTGTAAATATGAGTTAATTCATGAATGTCGTAAAATAGTGGTGCATCTATCTCCATTTGAAGAGTTTTTAGTAGTTCTAATGGTTTTTTGCTTAGAAATTCTGACGATTCATATTTTTTCACACATTCACTAACAAATTCGCTATCTTTTATTTTTGAGATCCATATAGGGTGTGAATATGATAACTTCTCATTGCAATTTGGGCATTTGGAATTAAACTCATCTGTGACTTCCCTATGCCCACATTTACAGTTAAATGCAAATCCAATATTAGCTAAGGCATTGTTGGTCTTTTCTTTTCCATATTTAATTTCAAAATAAGTTCTTATGAAATGCTCTTTTGTGTATGATAATATAGGCCTTAAGGCAAAATTGTATTTGGCAGCGTTTCTTACAACTTTTCCTATTAGTATTCTTACTCCTAACTCATGGGAAAAACTAGATTTTAAGGGGATTGCATCATATTTTCTTCTACATGAATCTCGATGTGCACCAGTCAATGCCGATGTATCGGTGGCCGTAAGGAAAAGATAAGAGTTATTTTTTAAAAGTCTAAACGCCCCATCGAGAAATTTCACAGGAGAACCAAAAGGATCGATGTCAACAACTTCATATTTTCCATAGACATGATTAAAATCTGATTTAGTAACGGTAGCTTCAAGAGAATTCAGTTTAAGATTTTCCCCTATAAGTCTCACTGCTGCAGGATTGTGATCATTTAAAAATACTTCTGCACCTGTTTCCATAATATACCTAATACCTCTGATCCCAGAACCTGAAAGACCATCAAGGACTTTCCATGAATCTTTTATCTTAAGTGCGTTCATTACAGTAACTGAAATATCCCTAGAAAAGGCCATTTTAGGATTATAGAAAACAGGTGTCTTTGCAGTGACCTTTTCAAATTTAGGAACTTTGATACTTGCTTTTCCCTCGGTGAATTCGCATAACTCCATTAATTTTAAATTAATATAGTTTCATTTATAAACTTTAATTCTCTTTTTGATTTATGAATTTTAACAATAATTCTACAAAAATAAGTGAGAT